>NZ_JBTGVC010000006.1:0-40675 GCF_054343375.1 Mycoplasma sp. Z386 | reverse complement strand
TTAAACTATTATATACATTTTTTGCATACTCTTTTTTGTTTTGCAATTTCATAATAAACATCTCCAATAATTAATTATTGGAGATATTTTCTTTAGTTATAAATAAATTATAATTTAGATAAGTTTTTCATGCATTCTTGCATTCTTTTTCAGGAACCTTTTTCATTTCTTTCCATAATTTGTGGTAATTCATTAATATCTTTATTTTTTAAATTGTCTATTGCTTTTTTTATTAATGAATTTCTTTCTTCTTTACTCATTTTATCACCTAAATATTATATTATTTTATATAATTATAGCATTTTAAATTAAAATATTAGTATATAAATTATTAATACTTATTTTTACTTAAATAAAGATATAAATATTATTACTTATATATTAAACAAAATATTTAAAAACCCCTAGTATAGAAATCTATAACTCTTTAATTATTTAATATTTATTAATATATAAATAAAGAAAAACACAGATTTATTCTGTGTTTTTGGATGTTATTTCAATTCTGTATAATTTTGTCCATCATAGAATCTAATATTTGTATTTTGTGGAAGTGAATTAGGGATAATATTGTCATAAGAATGATTTTTACTCAATCAATCTGTGAAGTCAAATAATGATGTTACTTGACTTAATTCATTGAGTGCAGTGTATTTTCTTTCTATTGTCATATTAGTAGATTGTTTAACAAGTCCTTTTGCTCATTCAATTGCAGGTTCTTGGGCTCATTTATGTCAATCTCTTAATAAATCTTTTCTAAACTCTTCACTTGATTGATTTTCTGGTTTACCTATATTATTATTTTGTCTATAGTTAACATATTTTTTACCAAGTTCATTAATAGATGGTGCTGGTAAAATATCTGTTCTTCAATAACTACGTCAATTATCAACTTGATTGCTACTTAATTTAGCATTAATATCGTTTGTAACTTTATTTTTAAGATGTGTAAGTCTTCTTGTATCAAATACTGAATTAAGTGCATATTCAAGTTCAATAGCATTAGCATCTTGAATTGTTGAAGCTTCTTTAACTCTATTAATATAAGTTTCAATTTCTTGTGGACGTAAAGCATAAGATATTACAGAAGAAGAAGAAGAAGAACCGCTTGGTGGAGTTATTCCTTGAGTATACATTCTGTCTATAATTGCTTGTTTTTCGTTTGTTAAAGGATCGTTTGTTGAATTATATGAATCAACCGCTTTTTCAACACTTATTATTCCTTCAATATCTGTTTTACTATTTAATTCATTATATTTAGCAGTTTTTTGATCTTGACTATAATCATTTTTATTAGTAATTTTTGCTTTAACAGCAATTAATTTATCATTAAAGATTTTTTCTGCTTCAGTTTTAATTCTTTCTATTTCACTACTATCAATTGTTGAATCTAATAGTTTTGTTAATCTATCTTTATCTGCTTCATCTCCATTAAGTTTAGCGATTGCATCTCTTGCTGGTTGTCTTAAAGCAGCATATTGGTTGTTTTCAGTTGTTACATCATTTTTTATATAATTCATTTGTTGTTTCAATGCATTAATATCATATGCATTATTAATTTCATTAATTCTTGACTCTCTTGTAGTAGCATTTTGAATATTTAAAGCTTGAGCAATTGCTTCATCTTTGATAGGATTTCATATTTTTTCTGCATCTTCTTTAATATGTTGTAATTCTTCGAGATTTTTCTCACTTTTTGCTCTTTTTAGTCTTTGCTCTAATGCAACACCTTTATTATAATATGTATAATCAAAATTTCTTTCACTATCTTGAACACTCACTTTTATTTTATTAACAGAATCATTAGCAGCATCATAGGCAGGTTGTATTTTAGCTTGATCTTCCTGTTGTTTTAAAGTTTTTGCTTGTGCTAAAATTTGATTTAATCTTTCAATACTTTCTGCTGGTTGTACAGAACCATCACTATTACCATTTACTTTTTCAGTAATAGTATTTTTATTAGCATCACTTAATTTTTCAGCATATAATAATACTTCTTCTTTTTTAGTATTAAATATTTCATCTGCTTGTGTTTTTTTAGTTTTAATATCAGCTTGACTTAATACATGTCTATCAAGTTCTGCAATTAAAGTTTCTTTTGTTCCACTAGTATCACCAGCTAATTTATTAGTTATATATGTTTGAGCTTCTCTATTTAATCTTTCTAATTCATTAGTTATTTGACCTTTAACATCTCTAACATCTTTTCCTGTTGCAGTTGAATTAGGTTTAATTGCATTATTATAGAATTCGTTGGCATTATTTTTAATAGCATTTCCATCTTGTAACATATCTATATATTGTTTAAGTGAAGGAAGTTCTCTTTCTCTGTCGATTTTGTTAATTACTGCTGTTACTTCAGCATCAATTTCTTTTACCTTAGTAATTGTTTTATCATCAGCAGGTCCATTTAACATTTGTTGTCATTTTCTTACTAAATTGTTTTTGTCTTCACCATCTGGTAATCCATTAATTTTACCTTCAGTAACACTTGCTACAGTGTTAAATTTATGTTCAGCTTCATCTTTAAGTCTATCTAGTTTTAGTTGATTATTACCAGCTTCTGTTAATTTGGTATTGTATCTATCATAAGTTTGATCATTACCTTCATCCAACCCCCTTAGTTTAAGGACTTTAGTTTTTGCTGCTTTTCTAGAATTGTCAATTAAAGTTTGTGCATTTTGTTTTAATGTATTTACTTCTGAAACTGATGTAGCTGCTTCGATATTTTTTAAAACTTGTTCTCTTGTACCACCTTCATTTTGTGGTTTTAAGTTATTAGCTACTCCAAGAGCTGATGCTTTAGCGCTTGCTAATTCTTCTGCTTCTCTGTTTTTAACTTCTGCATTACCAACAATAGTATTAATTGAATTAATATCTGCATTTTCAGTAGCTAAAGTATTAGTAATTTCATTTTTAAAATGATTTTTTCTTTCTTCACTTAAATGACTTAATCCATCAATGGTGTTTTTAGCTGCATCTTGTTTTTCTTTAAATTTATTAGTTGCTTCAGTTACTGTTGTTTCATACTGTTCTTGTGTTCTACCATCAGCAGATTGTCCATTAAAGGTTCCTATTTTGAAAGATTTAAGAAATTATAGAAAGAGAGAAATAAAAATGAACATATGAAAATTAAACGAAGTCTTATTAGAAAGAGCAATTGGTAATTATAGACGTTTAATAAGAGAAAATAAAGTAGTTGCAGAAGAAAATTGAGAAAAAAAAGTAAATAGTGCTTTAAATGAGGTTGACTATTTATGACCAAAAGCAGCAAACGAGAAAATGATTAAAATAATGAAAGAAATAGAAAAAATTAGTTTTTATAAATGACTTAATTGAAATCATAAACAAACAATAAAACTAATGATGCTAGGAGGACTTGGGTGCCCAAGCCTTCAACAAAAAACAATGGAATTATTACCAGCATTAATTGAAGCAGCAGAAACAAACGATATTCAACCTATTATATAAATGTATATTTCAGTTAATTTTGGTGATTTATATATTTTATTAGAAACAGAACAAGGAGAAAAATAAAATGAATATAGACCAATTATATAGATGACTGCTAAACGAAGCAATAAAAGCTTATAAATATTATACAGATAGGGCATTCTATATGACTGCAGACGATGAAGACTGAGAAATAAAATTAATGAAACAAGGAATGGAATATTTATGACAAAAAGCAGCAAGCGAGAAAATGCTTAAAATAATGGAAGAAATAGAAAGTTCAGTTTTAAGCAATAGAAAGTTCGGTTCTGACGAAAGAAGACTAATAAAAGTAATGCTCCTAGCAGGTATGGTTGACGAAGAAAGACAAAAAACAATGGAATTATTACCTACCTTATTTAAGCAAGTAGGGTATGAAAAATTCGACTCCATTATAAGTATGTATGTTGCTGTTAATTTTAACTTAAATATTGTAATAATTAATAATTTTTTAAGAGCATAAATGACTAAACAATTAAAAGAGAAGTACATCAATGAACGGGCATATTTTGCATTTGTTTCCTTGCTTGTAATGTTTAAAAATAAATATATCAAAATCAGCAAAGATACAGAAAAAAGCATAGAGAGAAGAGCAATCAAAGAGGCAAAGCAGGAGTTAAAAGAAAATCAGCAAGAACTAGGAATGGACTTTTTACTAAATGACAAACAAAAAAAGACATTTAGAAAATGAAGCAAGAAATACCACCTTACAGAAGAACAGCAAGAGAGCGTAGCATTTGCTTTGTATTACAAAGTAGCAAAATTTAGAACAATTAAAAAGTTAATTAAAAAAGCACCTAATAAAGACATTTTAGATACTTATTTTATTGACTATTTTAAAAAAATGGAGACAAATTAACAATTACCGGAAACAAAAGAAAGAAACGGAGATAAAGTCCGGAGACAACTTAAAATATCAGAAATAAAGAGCGGAGAGAAAATGAAAAAAATACTGAAAGAAATAATGGACTTTAGACAATATTAAAATTTATTAAAAATCATTAATGACCATAGTGAATTATGAAATTGAGAGTATTCAATCAATTTCAAAAAAAATAAAAAAGATGAAAGTCCTTTCTTTTAAAATTAAAAAATTTCTCGGTGGTAACACCGAGAAAATTATTCCACTTAGTTAAAAAAAGTGGAGAGAATTTTAATTTTAATAATTATAATTCTAATATTAATTAAATTATAAAGTAATGTAATACATTTTCCACCAACCTTATATAAAAACTCCCATTACGCCAAATGGCGTTTTTTCATTAATTAAGTTAATCTTAATTAATTGGGAATCTGAAAATGTATTACACTATTATTGTAGCACTTTTTCCAAAATTTTTATAAAAAATTTGCAAATTATTAATCAAAATGCCATCGTTAGTAATATATAATAATAATTAAAATATTTTTTGTTTCTAATGCCAAAAGTAAATCAGATATTATAACTAAGTTTTAATTCTTTGATGATGAAAAAATATTCTTCTTTATTGAAAATAAAGAGATAAAAAATAATCATAATATTTATAAATTAATTTTAATTAAATGAAATAAAATTTTAGGAAAAACAAACCAAAAATCCCAATTTTTTCCGTATTTTCGTAACAAAATAAATTCTGTGGTAATATTAAAATGTGACTAATATTTTAGTCACATAAGGAGGTGAAAAATGTATTTAAAATAAAGGTTGAAAAGTGGAACGAATTTTAATCTTGTTGATTATAATTTTATTATTAATTAAATTATAGAAAAAATTAATACATTTTCCACTAACCTTATATAAAAACTCCATTACTGCAATTAATGGAGTTTTTTCATTAATTAAGTCAATCTTAATTAATTTGGATTGTGAAAATGTATTTATACTATTATTATAACACTTTTTTGCAATGTGTTCAATTTTTTTGTAGAAATTTTTTTAAATAAAAAACATTATCTTTAAAAACATTATTTAAATTTAAAAAAATAAACTTTATATTAACAAAAGAAGCATAACAAATTTCTTCTGTTTTAATAAAAAAACAATAAAAATTTGATATATTTTTAATTTTTGTATAAAATTAGAATAACTAATTATTAATATTTTTATAAAAATATCTATAAAAATATATTTTTAGTATAAAATTATATATATTTAAATTTTATAAAATAAAGCAAATTAAAGGAAAATATGACAAAAAAAGAATTTATAAACGATGTAGTTGATAGATTAGATGAAAATTTAAAAGTTAGTCCAAAACAACTAGATCATATTTTAGAAACAATGTTATTTGTTTTAAAAGAACAATTATTAGCAGAAGAAAAAGTTACATTAGCTGATTTTGGAATCTTCTCTACTGTTGTTAGATCACAAAGAAAAATCGTAAATAGTTTTACAGGCGAAGAACAAGTTGTTCCACAAAAAAGAGCAATTAAATACAAACCATCAAAATATTTACGTGATTTAGTAGACTTTAAATCATAAAATATATCAATATATTTATTAAATAAGCATAAACTGCATTTGTGGTTTATGTTTTTTATTTTTATCAAAAAATAAAAAACACTTATTTTGCCCATTTTTTTAAGCATTTTTCAAATAAAAAAATTATTTGTTCATTATAAATAATATTTTTTGAACAAATAAAAGAAAAATTTGAATTTTTATCAATTTTTATATATAATATTATTACCACAAAAATTGGGAGGTGGTATTGTGAAAAACGAAAAATACGATGTAATTATTATAGGTGGGGGAATCATAGGTGCTTCGATTGCTTATGAGTTGTCTCAATATAATATGAAAAATCTATTATTAGAAAAAAATCCAGTATTTGCAGATGAAACTTCCAGAGGAAACTCAGGTGCAATACATGGTGGTTTTGATCCTGATCCAGGAAAAATCGAAGCTAAACTAAATGTTCTTGGAAATCAGTTATGAAGAGAGAAAATTTTTAAAGATTTAGATTTTCCAAGAGCACAAGTTGATTCATTAATTTTAGCTTTTAATGAAGAAGAAATGAAGCATGTACATATGTTATATGATAGAGGTTTAACAAATAAAGTTCCAAAAGAATTTTTAAAAGTGCTTTCTAAAGAAGAAGTACTAAAAAAAGAACCAAATGTTAATCCAAAAGTTCATGGAGCACTTTTATGCACAAGTTCATGAGCAATTGATCCAGTAAGAGCGACATATGCTTTTCTTGGAGCAAGCGAACAAAATGGTACAACATTAAAAAACAATTCTGAAGTTACAGATATTAAATATGTAAATGATGAATTTGAAATCACTTTAAAAAGTGGCGAAAAATTACATTCAAAAGTTGTAATTAATGCTGCTGGTCACTATGCAGATGTCCTTGCACAAAAAGCAGGATATGGTGACTTTAAACAAACAACAAGACGTGGAGAATACAGAATTTTAGCACGTAGTGAAGGTGGAATAGTAAACTCAATTTGTTTCAAAGTTCCTACAATTCACGGAAAAGGTGTTATTGTTGCACCAATGCTTGATGGACATGTTTTAGTGGGACCTACTGCTGAAGAAGGTGTACCAAAAGAAGAAACAAGACTTGTTACAAAAGCAAAATTTGACTATATTGGAGAAATTGGAAAAGAAATTATTCCTTCAATTAGACTTGAAAAAACAATTATGACTTTAGCAGGTTCAAGACCTATTGATGTAGAAACAAATGATTTTGTTATTAGATCTGCTAAAGATAACAAAAAATTTATTAACGCAGCTGGAATGCAATCACCAGCTATAGCCTCAGCACCTGCAATTGCTATTGAAATTGAAAAATTAGTTGAAGCATCAGGACTAAAATTAACTAAAAAAGAAAACTTTAATCCTAAATATACAGTTAGATTCTAAATTTTAGGAGGGCAAAATGTTAGCTAAATTAAAAGGTTTAACCTGAAGACAAATTATTGCCTTAATCATTTTAGCGGCTTCTGATGTTTTTGTTATAGCAGCACCCTACTATATTAAAAACATCATTCCAAACTTACACGAATACTTAAACATTAAAGAAGATCAAGTTGCTACTTTAACATCAATTATTGGTTATGTAACACTAATTACTCAACTTCCTGGCGGTTTTTTAGCCAATAAGTTCAGTTCAAGATGGTTGTTGTCTATCGCTGTCTTTTCAACAGGAGCAATAACTTTCTGATTTGGAGCTACAATTTGAAATTCAAAAAGTTTAGATCCAAATTCATTATTTATTCAATACTCAATAATTTGAGCGTTATGAGGTGTTAGTTCTACTCTTGTATTCTGAACACCTTTATGAAAACTTGTTTCACAACAAACAACAAAAGAAAATCAAGGTTTAGCATATGGAATTCAAGGAACAGCAAACGGAATTATCGGTTTATTCTTCGTATTTCTATTAGGACTACTTGTTACTAATGTATGAGTTCCAAGAGCAAATGGAAGTGCAATACCTTTTGCTGTTTATGCTTTCTTAATTGCAACCTTTTTAGTTGCTACATCAATCTTTGTACTAATTCTTGTTCCGGAGAAAAAACAAGAGAGAGATACAGAAAAAGCTTCATGAGCTAGATTGAAAAAAAGTATAATTTCTGTTTTTAAAGCATTAAAAAATTGAAAATTATGAGCATTATCAATTTTTGTAATGGGTATGTATACATTCCAAAGTGTTTTTGCTTACTATTTAATTCAATTAATGCAAAACGGATACTTAGCACCAGCAATTCTTGTGACTATTTTAGGGGGAATTAGAACTTATGGATTAAGAACATTGGTTTCCACCTTCATAGGAAGATGAGCTGATAAATTTAGATCATATGTTCTTTTCTTAATTATTGTTACAGGAATTGGAATTATTCTACTTGGAGCAATTATCTTACTTGGTTTTGTTCCAAAATCAGCAAATGTTTGAGTAATTGTTTTCAGTTCAATTCTCTATCTATTAGCAGGAATTCTTTCATGAGCAATGGTTACTTTAAGATATGCTCAAATTGGTGAAATCCACTTAGAAAAAAATTCTTATGCTTCAAGTGTTGCTGTTCTTTCCTTTATTGGTTTTTCAACAGATGCTTGACTATACCAAATAACCGGAGCAGTTGGTAAATATTACACACCAGCTGGAGCAGATAATACTTCAATAAAAGGTTACCAAATTATTTTAGTTATTACTTTAGCAATCGCACTTCTTGGACTACTTGCAGGACTTGCTGTGCATATTGCTAACACAATTGAACTTAAAAAATTAGGTAAAACAAACTACAGATGGAGAACATTAGAAAATGCATAACAAACAATTAATTTTAGGACACAGAGGATACTCTGCAATTGCCCCAGAAAATACCGAATTAGCCTTTGAAATGGCTTATCAATTCAATTTTGATGGTGTTGAACTTGATGTTCATTTAACTAAAGATAAAAAATTAGTTATTATCCATGATGAAACGACAAACAGAACAGCATTAACTAAAAAAGAAATTGAATTTTGTACTTTGGAAGAACTTAAAAAAGATGATCACAGCCTCTTTTTTAAAAAAAGTACAAGAAAACAAACAATACTCACATTAGAAGAATTTTTAGATAAATACTTAAATTTATTTAAAATTATTAATGTTGAAATTAAAACTGATCAAAAAGAATATAAAGGAATAGAAGAAGAATTACACAAACTTGCAAACAAATATGGACAAGCATATTTTCAAAAAATAGTTTTTTCATCTTTTAACTTTCAAACGCTTAGAAATATGCGCAAGTTAAGTTCAAAATACCAACTTGGATTTCTATTTTGAACAGAAACTCAATTCCAATCAGTTTCTATAGATGAAATGAAACAAGTGTGTCAATTCTTAAATCCTTGAACGGTTTTATATGATAAAGATAAAAAACGTTATCAAAAAATTAACATGCCTTTAATGTTATGAACTCTTAAAGATCAAAAAAAATACAACGAATATTTAAACGATAAAATTGTTTATGCTCAAATTAGTAATTACAAATTTGAAAAAAACAAATAAGGAGAAAAATGAAAGATAAATTTATTATCACATTAGATTCAGGTACCACTTCCTGTAGAACACTAGTGGTAGACCATGATGGAAATATTAAAGCAAGTAGTCAAAGTGAATTTACACAATACTTCCCAAAATCTGGTTGAGTGGAACATGATCCATTAGAAATTTGAAATACACAACTTTCAACAATGCAAAGTGCAAAACACAAAGCAAAAATTAAATCCCACGATATTGTCGCTTTAGGGATTACAAACCAAAGGGAAACAATTGTTTTATGAGATAAAGAAACAGGATTACCTGTATATAACGCGATTGTGTGACAAGATAGAAGAACAACAGATTATTGTGAAACATTAATTGAAAAAGGATTATCAGACTTCTTTAGTGATAAAACTGGATTAATTATTAACCCATATTTTAGTGGAACAAAAATTCGTTGAATTCTTAAAAATGTAGAAGAAGCAAAAACAAAATTAAAAGAAGGAAAATTACTTGCAGGAACAATTGACACTTGATTAATGTGAAAATTAACCGATGGTAAAGTTCATGCAACTGACGTTTCTAACGCTTCAAGAACTATGTTATTTAACATTCACACTTTAGACTGAGATCAAGAAATTTTAGATTTACTTGAAATTCCAAAAGAAATTTTACCAGAAGTAAAATCTTCATCCGGACACTATGGAGTTGTAAGTCCTCATCATTGATCTAATAAAGCAAAAGGACAAGTACCAATTACTGGAGTTGCAGGAGATCAACAATCAGCTCTCTTTGGACAATTATGTACAGAAGTAGGAATGGTTAAAAATACTTACGGAACAGGATGTTTTACACTTGTAAATACAGGACACACTCCAGTTAAAAGCAAAAATAAATTACTAACCACAATTGCTTGAAAACTTGGAGACAACAAAACAGTTTATGCTCTTGAAGGTTCAGTGTTTATTGCTGGAGCAGCAATTCAATGACTAAGAGATTCACTAAGAATTTTATATAACTCAGCAGAATCAGACTTCTTTGCTTCACTTGTAAATGATGACCAAAGAGTATATATGGTTCCATCGTTTACAGGACTTGGAGCTCCTTATTGAGATTCATATTCAAGAGGTGCGATTTTTGGTTTAGAAAGAGGAACCAAAAGAGAACACTTAATTAAAGCAACTCTTGATGCGATTGCTTACCAATCAAACGATTTAATTAAAGCAATGGAAAAAGATTTAGAAAAACCAATTATTTTATTAAAAGTAGATGGAGGAGCATCAAATTCAAATTACTTAATGCAATTCCAATCTTCAATTTCTAATTTAAAAGTAGAAAGACCTTCAAATATCGAAACAACAGCTTTAGGTGCTTCATATCTAGCTGGATTAGCTGTTGGTTACTGAAAAGATCTAGAAGAAATCAAAAAAATAAACAAAATTGACAAAGTATTTAAACCACAATTAGCACAAAATGAAATTGATGCTTTAATCAAAGGTTGAGATACAGCTGTTAAAAAAACTTTAAACTGAACAAAAGATATAGAATAGGAGAAAAACAATGAGATTAGATATTTTATCAGAATTTTTAGGAACTTTAGTTCTAATTCTTCTTGGTAACGGTGTTGGATACAGCGTTTCCATGAAGAGAATGTTTGCGAACCAATCTGGAAAATGGATCGTTATCATTTTAGGATGAGGTTTAGCTGTATTTGCAGGGGTAATAGTTTCATTATCTCTTGGTGGATCAGCTCATTTAAATCCAGCAGTCACATTTTTTGTTGCTGTAAGTAGCAAGTTAAGTGATCCATTAATTTTAACATATATTCCTGTGCAAATTTTAGGTGCAATGACAGGACAAATGCTTTTAAACTTCATTAATTGAAAACACATTCAAGAAACAGATTTAGCTACATTAAGAGGAGTACACTGTACAGGACCTGCTTTTGCAAATAAAGAAAAAGCAACTATTTTTAACTTCTCTTATGAATTAGTAGGAACATTATTACTTGTTGGATTAGTATTAGCATTTGGTAAAGGTGGGAATAAAATAGGATTAGCATCACTTGGTCCAGTTCCAGTAACATTAATTGTTGTAGCAATTGGTGCTTCACTTGGTTCATCAACAGGTTATGCAATTAACCCAGCAAGGGATTTAGGTCCAAGAATGGTTTATGCTTTAATGGAAAAAACATTATTAGCAAATAGAAAAAGCGAACATGTTGGAGGAAACTGATCATACTCATGAATTCCAGTTGTTGCTCCTTCATTAGCTGGTGCAATTATTGGTGCTTTAGCTTTAATTCCAGTTGCAGCTTAATTACCAACTTATAAAAAATAAAATAATTAATCAATAAAGGAATTTATTATATGAAAAAAATATTAAATAAAAAAGAAGATATAGTTTTAGAAATGATTAATGGGATTGTAAAAACTAACAAAAAAGTTAAAAAGGTTGAAAACTTTAATGTTATTTACAATACTGAATTTAATAAAAATAATGTTGCTTTAATTTCAGGTGGTGGTTCAGGACATGAACCAGCACATATGGGATTTGTAGGTAATGGTATGCTTAGTGCTGCTGTTGCAGGAGAAGTATTTACCTCTCCTACACCAGATCAAGTTGAAGCAGCAATAAATGCTTTAGATTCAAAAAATGGTACTTTATTAATTATTAAAAATTACACAGGAGACAAACTAAACTTTGAAATAGCACAACAACTAGCTCAAGCAAATGGTAAAAATGTAGAAACTGTATTAGTTGATGATGATGTTGCAGTAGAAAATTCCACTTGAACTATTGGAAGAAGAGGGATCGCTGGAACAGTATTTGTACACAAAATTGCAGGAGCATTAGCTCAAAAAGGAGCTTCATTACAAGAAGTAAAAAGAGTAGCACAAAAAGTAATTCAAAATGTTAGATCATTTGGAATTTCTTTAAACTCTATTTATATTCCAACAACAGGAAAAGAATCATTTTCATTAGCAGCAGATGAAATTGAATTTGGTCTTGGAATTCATGGTGAACCAGGAATTAAAAGAGAAAAAATTAAATCATCAAAAGAAATTGTTAAAGAAATGTTAGATTTAATTTTAAAAGATTATGATTATAAAAACTCAGAAGTTGCTTTAATGGTGAACGGTTTAGGTGGAACACCTGAAATGGAATTATTTATAGCAACTAACGATATTCATGATTATTTAGCAACTAAAAATGTTTCTATTTATAGTTCTCATGTTGGAAATTTTATGACTTCACTTGAAATGCAAGGATTTTCAATTTCTTTACTAAAACTAGATGATGAGCTTAAATCATTATTAGATGAACCAACAGAGGTGAAAAGTTGAAAATAAGTTATTCTAATTTAACTGATGCAATGAAAAACATTGCCAAAGAGTTAAAAGAAAATGAAGATTATATTTCTACTTTAGATCAAACTATTGGTGATGGTGATCATGGATTTAATATGGTTAGAGGTTTTACTGAAGTTTCTAACATTCATTTTGAACAAGTAGATTTACCTACATATTTAACTTTAGTTGGAAGATCACTAATGTCAAAAGTAGGAGGTGCTTCTGGTCCTTTATATGGAATGGCATTTATGAATTCTGCTAATGCATTAAAAGGACATGAAACTTTTACATTTAGCGAATTTAAAATTTTAGTTTCCAGTTTTACAAAATCACTTGAAATGCTTGGAAAAGTAACTTTAAATGAAAAAACAATGTATGATGTTTGAAAACCACTTGAAACTTATTTAGCTTCAAAAGAAACATTAGATGCAAATGAATTTGATTCAACAATTGATTATGTTTATTCTTTAGTGCAAAATACTAAAGATTTAGTTGCAACCAAAGGAAGAGCATCATACTTAAAAGAAAGATCATCTGGCACAATTGATCCAGGTTCTTATTCAAGTTATATTATTATTAAAAACTTAATTAAAGGATTATAATGAAGAAATTATTTATTATTATTTCTCATTACAATAAATTAGCACAAACAATTAAAGAATACTTAACTAAAATGCTTCCTATTGATGAAAATAATATTAAAATAGAAGCATTAGGTGGAATTAATGATGGAAAAGATTTAGGAACTGAACCTTTAAAACTACTTGAAATCATCGAAGCAAACAACGATATCAAAGAAGTAGTAATATTTTCTGATTTAGGTTCAGCTACTTTAAGTGCACAAGCAATTATCAGTATGGTAAGTGACAAACAAATTCACGTTTCTCACGGTTCTATTGTTGAAAATTGTTTCTCTGCTTATGTGCTTGCAAACTCTGGAGCGAATTTTGACTCCGTAGTATCAGCAAGTGAAGAACAAATTGTAAAATAATCTTACTTTTAAGCCCACTTTATAGTGGGTTTTTCTATTTTTAGAACCAAAAAATGATATAATTAAAAAGTATTAAGGAGAAAAATGAAAAATGAAAAAGGACTATCTCTTAAAATAACTCATATATATATATATATATATCTTAGCAAATTAAAATTTGCTAATTTTTCATTCAAATTTTATAATACAACCAAATTAAATTATATAAAAACCTTATTAAACAAATTAATAGGGTTTTTTACTATTATTAAAGGAGAATAATATGGAAAATATAGATTTTAAAAAAGAAAAAGAAAGATTAAAAGAGTTAGGTATAAAATTAGAAAATGAACAAACTTTAACTGATGAAGAATTCGTTTTTAATGTATTAACTAATAAAAAAATTGGATATAGTGAAAAAGGATTATATTTTTCATTTTTATCAGACCAAGCAAAAGAAAATAAAAATTTCATAAATAATTTATTTCAGATAACTAAAAATAACTTATTTATATTTTATGCTTCAAATAAACTAAAAAATGATAAAAACTTTATGTTGAAAGTTATAAAAAAAGATAGATGAATTTTTGATTATTGTTCAGATGAACTAAAAAACAATAAAGAATTCGTTTTAAAAATTGTTCAACAAAATGGTTTAAATCTTAAATATGTTGCTGATGATCTGAAAAATGATAAAGAAGTAGTTTGAGAAGCTGTTAAACAAATAGATTATGCATTAAATTATGCTTCAGATGAAATAAAAAATGATAAAAAATTTGTTGTAAAAGCACTTAAGCAAAATATAAGAGTTGCTAAATATATTTCCACTAGTTTAAAAAACGACAAAGAATTTGTTTTAGAAGGAATGAAAAAACTTTATTTTATGTTTGAATATGCTTCAGAAAAACTGAGAAATGACGAAGAAGTTGCTTTAGAAGGATTCAGACAAAATGGTTTTGCTTATAGATATATTTCTGATAAGTTAAAAAACGACAAAGAATTTGTTTTAAAAGTAGTTAATGTTGCTAATTTTTATGACTTTCCTGATAACTTAAAAGATAATAAAGAATTTATTTTAGAACTTGTAAAGAAAAAAGGTGAATATTTTGAACATGCTTCTGATAAGTTAAAAAACAATAAAGAATTTGTTGTTGAAGTTATTAAACATAGTTGAGAAGCTTTGGAATATGCATCAAATAAAATTAAAAAAGAATTAAAAAATAATAAAGACTTAGTGATTTTACCATCTATTAAAGATGATGCAAGAAATTTTGAACTAATTGCAAGTGAATTAAAAAACGATAAAGAATTTGTTTTACAAGCATTAGAAGTAAATCCTTATATTTTTGCTTCTATACCAGCAGAATTAAAAAATGATTTAGAAATTAAAGAATTATTTAAACAAAAAATGAAAAATATTGTATTAAATGCTTGAGAAAAATAATAAAAATATGGATAATATAGATTTTACACAAGAAAAACAAAGATTAAAAGAATTCGGTTTAAAATTAGAAAACGAAGGTGCTTTAACTGATGAAGAATTTGTTTTTAATGTCTTAACTAATGAAAAAATAGAATACAGTGAAAAAGGGTTATATTTTTCATTTTTATCTGAAGAAATTAAAGAAAATAAAAATTTCATAAATAAATTAATTAAGAAAACAAAAAATTTTTGATTTTTATTTTATGCTTCAAATAAACTAAAAAACGATAAAGAATTTGTTTTAGATTTAGTTAAATCAAGTTATGAATACAATTCTAATTACTTTAAAAACCAGAAAGAAGTTATTTTAAAAGCAGTTAAAGAAAAAAGTGGTTATTTATTACAATTTATTTTAGGTGATTTAAAAAATAACAAAGAAGTTAGTAGGAATTTAAAATACGCTTCTTATAACTTAAAAAACGACAAAAAATTTGTTTTAGAGGTTGTTAAACAAATTGGTTATGCATTAAAATATGCTTCAGAAGAATTAAAAAATGATAAAGAAGTTGTCTTAGAAGCAGTTAAACAAATTGGTTATGCATTAAAATATGCTTCAGATAATTTAAAAAACGATAAAGAATTTGTTTTAGAAGCGGTTAAAGAATCTGGTATTTCATTAGAATTTGCTTCAGATAGCTTCAAAAATGACAAAGAAATAGTTTTAGAAGCAATTAAAGAATCTGCTTGAGCATTACAATATGTTTCAGGTGAACTAAAAAATGATAGAGAAATAGTTTTAGAAGCAGTTAAAAACGTTGGTAAAAGTTTTCAATATGCCTCACATAATTTAAAGAATAATAGAGAATTTATTTTAAAAATAGTTAAAACATCAGGTCTTGCATTAAAATTTGCTAATAATTTTAATAATGATAAAGAAGTAGTACTAGAAGCAATTAAACAAGATGCTCACGCATTAAAATATGCTTGTGATAACTTCAAAAACGATAAAGAAATAGTTTTAGAAGCTGTTAAAAAAGATGGTCTTGCGTTAAAATATGCTTCTAAAGAATTAAAAGATAATAGAGAAGTTGTTTTAGAAGCTACTAAAGACTATTGAAAAGCTTTTGAATACGCTTCAGAAGAATTGAAAAAAGAATTAAAAAATAATAAAGAGTTAGTGATTTTACCTTCTATTAAAGATAATGCAACAAATTTTGAAACAATTCCAAATGAATTAAAAACCAACAAAGAATTTGTTTTACAAGCATTAGAATTAAATCCTTATATTTTCCCTTCTATACCTGTAGAGTTAAAAAACGATCTAGAAATTAAAAAATTAATTAAACAAAAATTACAAAGTATTTCACTAAATACTTATAAAAAAGAGGACTAATATGAATACTATAGATTTTAAAAAAGAAAAAGAAAGATTAAAAGAATTAGGTATACAATTAAAAAATGAAAATGCTTTAACTGATAAAGAATTTGTTTTAGAAGCAATTAAAACTAATTCCTTTTATTTTTCTTTATTATCTTCTGATATAAAAGACAATGAAGAATTCATTTTATCATCACTAGATGAATATATGGAAGCAATCTTTCTTTTTATTTCAGATAGATTAAAAAATAATAAAGAGTTTATTTTAAATTTATTAAAAAAAGATGTTTTGTCTATTGAAGTAATTCCAAATCATTTTAAAAACAATAAAGAAGTAATGTTACAAGCAGTAAAACTAAATGGAGTCAATTTATATGCTGCTTCACAAGAAATTAAGCATGATAAAGACATAATTTTAGAAGCTATTAAAAATAACGAACAAGCATTTAAATATATACCTTATTGTTTGAGAAACAATAAAGAATTTATGCTTGAATTAGTTTCAAAATATGGTTCTCATGCCTTACAATATACTTCAGATAACTTAAAAAATAATAAAGTATTTATTTTAGAAGAAGTAAAAAAACATTGATTAAATATTAAATATGCCTCAGATAAACTCAAAAATGATAAAGAAGTAATACTAGAAGCTATTAACAATAATTGATTTGCTCTTGAATATGCTTCAGATGAGTTAAAAAATGATGAAGATGTTATCAATGCAGCTATTGATAATGGAATGAAATATTTAAATCTTGCTTCAAAAAGAATAAGAAATAATAAACAAATAATTAAAAAAGCAATTACAAACAAATTCTGAATTGCGCTTGAAAATAAAAACACAATTGAAGAATTATCTAAATTTTATGAATATGCAACCATTATTTATTTTCTAGATTCAGAATTAATACATAATAAAGATTTTATGTTAGAACTAATTACATTAAATCCATTAATTTTTAACTTTGTTTTGCCTCAATTTAAAAATGATGAACATTTTATAAAAGAAGTAAAAAAGATTTGCTCAAAAAGAAAAGATTTATTAATGATTCTATTTGGAGATAATTAAAATATGGAAGAAAATCAAATTAAATTATTAACAAAATGATCTCTTAGTGGTGGAACAAAAACTTTACTAGAAGATCTTTATTTATTTTTTAAAAGACTATGAGAATTACAAGTTACAGAAGAAGATATTTTAGTTACTGAAAAAATAAAAATAGATAAAGCAAACTCAAAAATAAAATTTTATATTGAAAGAATTCCAGATAAACAACTTAAAATAAAAAACAAAAACTTTAATAATAAAAATATTTATTGAGATAATACTTTTCAAAGATATAAAATTCCATTAATTGCTTTAAAAATGATTATTGAATTAGAACAACAAGAAAAAAATGTTTCAAAATATAAAATTAATTCTAAATTATTAAAATCAATTGAAGAAAAAGAATTTAAAAATTATATAAATGATTTAATTGCTCAAAATAATGAACCAAGAGATAAGGATGATTTTTCTTTAAGATTTTGAAATACCATTATTAAAGAGCAAAATGATAAAGGAACAACAATTTTAAAAGACTTTTTAGAACAATTAAAATCTGATGATTCTATAATAAAATCAAATACAAGTGAAAAAATCGAAAAGACAGTTCAAGAAATTGATTGAATAAAAATTAATCCATTAGATGAAAAATATTGAAAATTTTTAAATTCTAAAGAGAATAAACCTAAAGATATAGAATTTAAAGAAATAAATAAAAAAGGAATCATTTCAAATTTTATTAATATAAAAGAATATTTATCATATTATTCAAAACGAAAAATAAGAATACCTATTTTTCAAAGGGATTATTCTTGAGATAAAGACAATATAATAGCACTATTAGAAATGATTTATAAGAGTAATAATTCAGATAATACAGATAAACCAGAGTTCATCAAAATCTTCTTAAATAATATAATATTAACTAGAGATGATGATGATTGTTTGAATATAATTGATGGTCAGCAAAGAAGTATAACTTTTTTCTTAATTTTAATTGCTTTTGCTAAGTTATATTCATATAAAGCAGCTAAATTAGAAAACTCAGATGATGCTAATAAAATAAATCTTTCTTTTTTAAATTTTTCAGATGAAAGTGAAGAAAATCAAAACAATTCACTTTCTGTTTTAGCAAAAATATTAGTAAAATGAACAAAAGATGAAAATAATCATATAAAAAATGCCTTTAGTTGAATTTGTGAATGAATTGAAGATAAATATAAAAATAAAGAAATAAAAGAAATTAAAAAAGTAATTGATTTTTTCCTAACTAAAATAGCATTAAATTTAACACAAATAAAACTTTCAGATTTTTTTGAAACAAGCAATATATTTAAAAATATCAATTTATACACAAAACCTTTAGAGATTTTAGATATTTTCAAAAATGATTTATATTTAAAGTTAGAACCAAAAGAAAAAGAAGAAGATAAATTTGTTGAAGATAGTATAAAAATATATGAAAATACTTGAAATTTATATTTTAGATATGAAAATAAAAAAGAAAATAAAACTATAAAAGAATTATTAGAAAAATTTCTATATTCTTTAAAAGTGTTTTATAAAATAAAATATAAACAAGAAAAAAATTCAAATAGTTTAGTTTATCAAGAAAAAATCTTTTCTGACATTTTAGATAAAATTTTAGAAAATAAAAAAAGTAATGAAAATTATTCTGAACTATTGTTGGAAATTTTATTAAAAGACTTTATCATATTTGAATTTATTATAAATAAAAAATTAGATATAGATATAAAAAAAACAGAAAATAAAAAAATATATATAGATACAATAAAAACAAACTTGCAAAATAACTCTGTTTCAAATGATAATATAAGATATACTAATTTTTTAGATCAATTAAAAGATAGTTTAAAAAATTTAAATTTTATTAGAGAACAAATAAGACATATAACAAGAAAATCAACTAAAGATATTTTTGTTTATCCTATATTCGTTATAATTAAATCTCTAAAAATATTCGATGGTAATACAGAGAATTTAAAATTAGTTAGTCAATTATTATATGAACTTGAAAAGTTATCATTAAATTGAACTTGATTCCATTTTGATAAACATTGAGGTAGAAAATATTTAATAGAATTTGCAGAGAAAATTTTGGAAATATTAGAAAATCAAGATACATCAAAAGAAGACAAAATAGAAAAATTTAAAAACGTTTTAAAAGAATTAAATCAACAGTTGCAATTTTCAGATTTCTCTTCTAAATGAACAAGTATTGTAAAAGACAGTCAAATGGAAAATGAATTCAAAAATAGAGGATGAACAGAAAATAATAATGAAAAATTTATAATTTTAAGAAGAATAATGGCACATTTTTCTAATGGATTAAAAAACACTTACAATAGTGATGCTAACAAAAATAATTTTATTAATTATGATGATGATTATTCTTATGAACACGCAATACCTCAATCTCTTTTAAAAGATAACGAAAATAATAATGATATAAATAAAAATATACAACAGCTTGGTAATGGAATTTTACTAACAAAAGTGGATAACTCTTCTTTACAAAATAATTTACAAAAAAAACAAAAAATAGCAATTAATGACTTTAGAATAAGTGATTCAAATTATAGTTTTAAAGGTTATTCAATCACCGATAAAAATAATAAAGAAGAAACAACACTACTAAGACCAGGTAAGGATATTTATTTAACTTTTTTAAATAAACCAAATGAAACTCAAGAAATTATTGAAGAACGAACCAAACAAATATTTAAAATTTATTTTGATATATTCAATGAAGAAAGTGATAATAAAGAAATAGAAAACTCACTAGATTAGTAGTGAGTTTTCTTTATTGAATTTTTAATTAGTTATTAGTTTTATAACTTTTATCCTTTATTTTTCTTTTTAAATCCTTTAAATAGCAATTATTTTTATTATAGGAAATTCGATATACTGCTTTTCAAAATAAACCTAAAGTCATTGGAATGAATAAAGCAATAATAAACATTAATATATCTAAAAATATTACTACTGCAATATTTCCGCCTTTATAAAAGAAAGGTTTAGTGAAATTTAAGAAAGTATATATAACTACTCCATCATTATATTCTTTTGCATAATATGCATATGAAGCAAAATATAAAATAAAAGCAAATAAGAAGTAACCAAAAACATATAATGAAGTATGGAATAAAAGTTTATTGTCAATAGTTAATGATTTTCTTATTAAAAATAAAGCAATAAAACCAAGAATTGGATTAATTAAATGGGTAATTAATGAAACAATGCTTCCATATACATTAGTTCAATCATTAGTATAGGAAATTAGTGCTCAGTAAATTATAAAAGTAATGGTAATTAAAGTTGTTGCTGCAAATAATCATCTTTTAATTTTAGTACTTTTTCTATTTGCTGCTAAAAGAATTAAAACTACTCCTAATAAGAAATTACTTTGATATGTAAAGTAAATTAAAGAACTTGCATTTTTAAAAATTACTTGCATTTTTATTGCTTTTCCTACCTGTGCAACTGATGGACTAAATTTTGCCATTTCAATAATTAAAAAAATTGTTGAAGTTAATAGAATAAAAAGCCCCATTATTAAAAAGGGTAAACTTTTTGAACTAATCATGTTTTTTAAATAATGTTTTTTCATTATTCTCCTTTATTTTTTAAATTTAAATTTATTTTCGTTTTTGTTAATAAGTCTTTTGATATTAGACTTATGTGAATAAATAACAAAAATATGGGAAATCAAGATTATTAATGGATTTATTCAATATAAATCTGGATATATTTTTCAGTTAAATCAAGATAACTGTCCAAGGGCAAATCAAGGAATAAAAGATAAACCTATTAAAATTAAAGGAACAAAAATTGAACCTACTGAAATATATCTTGTAAAGTATACAACTGTTATAAAAATAATTACACCAATTGCTACAATTACTAAATTATAACCAAAGAATAAACCAAGTAAGCTTGCTGCTCCTTTTCCACCTTTAAATTTAAAAAAGATTGGCCATATATGACCAATAATCACTCCTAAACCCGCTATTTGCGGAATTAAGTATTTAAGTGATGTATCATAAATTGGTGAGCTTTGAATTTGTGAATGTATTATTCAAGCAATTATGACTGTTATATAAGCTTTGAATATGTCAAAAATAAAGATTGGAAGTGCTATTTTAGCTCCATAAACTCTTAAGGCGTTTGTAGAACCTGCATTTTTAGAACCTCTATCGCGAATATCTTCTTTTCTTTTTGTCCTGCTAAAAATAATCGAAATGTTCACAGAACCAATTATATAACCGATAATTAAAGCAATAAAATTAGTTATGATGATGTTAAATGTCATTATACCTCCTTGTTATCCAATTGTAACATCTTCTTCAATATATTCATATTTTGAAAACTTGTGATTGTGACTTCCTCAAATCAAAATTGTGGAAGATATTCCAAGTTGCCCTACAAACATAATGAATATTAAAGCAATTTTACTAATGGAATTTAAATGACTTGTAATTCCTGTAGACAATCCTGTTGTTCCAAAGGCTGAAGTGATTTCAAAAAGAACATTAATAACTCCATATGTTCTTCCTGAACTTTCACTTACAGCAGTACTTATGGTTGTGTTGTCTCATGGAATTTTACCACCAAATGTATTAAATGATGTTGTTAAAAATAAAAAAACTATTAAATTAAGCAAAATTGAAATAATTAATACGACAGAAGATTGATTTACAGTTTCATCTTTTATTTTTCTTTTAAACATATGAGTGGAATTTTTTCCACGCATTTTGGAAATTAAATTTAATAAAATAATTGCAAGTGTTGTTGAACGAATTCCCCCACCTGTTGAAGAAGGTGCAGCTCCAATAAACATCAAGATAGAAAGAATTCCAAGTGATGTATCAGTTAAATTATAAAGATCAAATGTAGCATATCCTGCGCTTCTTGTAGAAAAAGAAGTAAAGATAATTGCAAAGACTTTATCAAAGTGTGTTCCATAACTATAACCTATTGTACTTGTTTTACCTCAATAAGTAGGATCGGATTGACTAAGATTTCAAAAACTAGATTGATCTTTGCTTAGAAGTTCAAAACAAAGCACGAGTGCAACCCCAATAATTGCAACAGCAAAATAAGTTACTAACGAAATTTTTGAAAATAAAGAGAATTTGTGTCTTTTTCTTTTGGTAATAAGACAATAAAAGTATTTATAAAAATCATAAACAACTGGATAACCAATTCCACCAATAATAAATAATAGTAGTAATCATACTTGTAAAAGATGATTGCTATAATAAGGCGCAAGTGAGTTATCACCAATAATATCAAATCCTGCGTTATTTAAAGCGGTTATAGAGTGAAATATCGCAAATCTTAAAGATAAATTAAAGTTATGATAAGGATTATTGAATTCTGTATCTATAGCAAAATCGCCTTTGCTATAGTAAAAAAGAAAAGTTAATCCAAAGGAAGAAATCACTAAAACAGTAAACATTATTGTTACAGAAACTAAAATTACCTTTTTAATATCTCCCATATTATTAGAACTTCTTTCTAAAGCTAGCACATCTCTTGAAAAGATTCCTAGCTTGAGTCCAAAAATATAATTAAAGATATAGACTTTAATAGCAAAAACCCCAATTCCCCCTATTAAAATCAAAATTGCAATTACAGCTTGCCCAAACATCGTTCACGTGCTATGAGTTGCTTTAGTTACAAGTCCTGTATCACTAAAAGCGGATGCTGAAGTAAATAAAGCATCTACATAGGAAACAGAACCTGGTTCTGTTTGCGAAACGTTTCAATACAATAATAATGAACCAGTAATGGTTATTATTATGTAAATAAGAAATAAGTACCTAATTTTTCCAACTTTTTTGTTGAATTTAGATCTTAAATTCCCAAGAGCATTTCACAAATGGATTCATTTAAATTTATTCAATTTTTTTGTTTTTTTTGAAAAAATTCTTTTATTGTTTCTTTTCATATTATTTTATTTTATAATAATAATTACAAAAATAGTAAAATTATTTTAATTTAAAATTACATTTAAGGAGAAAAATGAGAAAAAATAACGGAATTTGTGTAATTGGTGCTGGAAGATTTGGTCAATCTGTTATCACACAACTTTCAAAATTAAATAAAGAAGTTGTTGCAATTGATAGAGAAGAAAGAAATTTAATTTCCATAAAAGATTACACTGTAGCTAACTATGTTGCTGATGCAGCTGATTTAAAAGCTTTAGAAGCTCTTGGAGTTGGAAACATCGATACAGTCATTGTGGCTTTATCAGAAAATATTGAAATAATTGCAGCACTTTTAGAACTAAAAGTAAAAAACATTATTGCAAGAGCTAATAGTCACAGACACGCTCGCGTTTTACAAAAAATTGGTATTCAAATGATTATTAGACCAGAAGAAGAAGCAGGAGTTAGAACAGCTTTATTTGCTACAAATAAAAGCTTTATTAAATATACTAATGACTTGCAAGAATTAGGAGATGGTTATGTTGTTGGTTCTGCTGTTTTAACTGCTGATAGTTATGATGGTTTAACTTTAAAGAAAACTAATTTCACTGCATTAAACGTAATTGCAGTTATGGTTAAAAGAAAAAATAATTCTTATTTACCGGATGGAAATTTTAAATTATTAAAAGAAGATTTAATTACTTTTATTGGTAAAATCGATGATGTCACAAGAGTTTTTGAAATGATTTCAAGTCAGGAAGAAAATAAATAATTCTTAGTAATAAAAAAACCGTTTATCTGCTTAAAATAGGCATAAACGGTTTTTAATCCAAAAAATTAAGAGTTGGAATTATTTTTGGATTTAACTCTATCCATATAATCTCTAAGTGCTAATCCTACTCCATTTTGCATACAAGTTGCTGTGTAAAATTTAGTTTTTTCTCTTGTTTGATCAGTTCCATTTTCCATTGCATAGGAAAAATCACTAATTTCTAACATTGACCAGTCATTAGGGCTATCTCCGATTGTCATTGCATTTTTAACATCTTCATCATAGAGATTTTGACTAAATCATTTAGCTGCATTACCTTTGGAAGAACCAAAATTTGTGATTTCTAAATGATTTTTTCTCATAAATACAACATTAATAGGTAAGTTTTTGATTTCATTATAGATTACTAAAATGTCATTTTCATTTCCAAAAACTTCAATTTTAACAATATTTTTTTCACTTTGAGAACTATTAATAACTCGATCTCTTGAATATAAAGAATAATCATAACTATAGTTATATTCTTCTTTAGAATTAAAACTAAAATAGTTTTTATCGTTTCAAAAATTTACTTGTGCATTATATTTTTTTGCTAAATTGAAAATTTTTTCTTGTATTTCAATAGGAAAAGGATTTAAATAAATATATTTTTTTTCTTTGTTGTCGAAAATTCCTGCTCCATTTGAAGTAATTAAATATCTTATTGATAATTCATCTGCAAGATTTTGATGTCTTTCAAAAGCTGGATTTCCTGTTGAAATAACAAATTCTCCCCCGTTTTTAATAAATTTTAAAATATCATCTTTAGTTTCTGATGAAACTTTAAAGTCTCTTCCATAGATGGTTCCATCTACGTCTGAATAACAAATCATTTTCTTTATCATACTTTTCAATTATATACTTTTTATGCTTTTAAATTCAAGATATATAAAACTTTTTTATTTTTTTGAATTATTAATTATTTTTATTTTATAAGAAATTTTGGCAAAAACTTGGAAAATTGTAAAAAAAGTGTATAATTTAACATATTAATATAAAAGAAAGGAATTTATCATGAATAAACGTTCATTAAAAACTATTGCGATGAAAAAAGTATTTTTTGGCAAAAAAAATACTAATGTTTATTTATATGGTTAATTTCTGTAAAAATATTATTAATGAATTTATAATACACATAATTTTAAATTAAATATTAATAAAATCTTTATTAGAAATTAGGGTTCTGATTTTTAATAAAGATTTTATTTTTGAGAAAAAGAAAGAGAGAAAAAATGTTAAAAAAGAAATTGAGTTTAACTGCTAAAGTATTAATTTCTGCTGGAATTATTATAGGAGGTTCAACGGCTGCAATCGGTGGTGTTTTTCTGCACAGTTATCTTTCAGATGAAGTAAATGGATCTAATTCTAATTTAAGTAAAGAAGATTTAAAAAATGATTATTCAAAAATTTATGATGAAAATAGGAATTTAAAACCTATTTTAGCAATCAAAGATCCTTTAAAGAAAAAAGACATTGCATTTTTAAATGAAAATGGAACAGAATTTTGATTTAAAGAAAATCCAAAAGAAAAATACGATTTTGATACATTTTTTAAAAAATACTATCAAAAATATGAAGAAAGCTTTATTTTAGAAGTTAAATATGGTTCATTTAGTTTTTATGATGAATACGTTTTAGCAGTGCAACCAGAGCAGTTTATTGAATTTACAAAATGATTCTTCAAAAATGTATCTTGAGGGCCTGATTTAGTTACTCTTGAAAGTTTTAGATTAGTTCCGGGAGTAGAGCAAAATGGTAATGCTATTACTTTAGGTTCCCATACTACTTTAAATAAAGAAGTTAGTGAAATTAAATTTTTCCCTGATGCATTTTTCGGTTCAATGCCTTTATATTCAGAACTTTCAGGTTCAGGAAATGCTTCTGATTCTCTAACTTATTTAGCATTTAGAAATCTTGAAAATAAAAAGACAGTTGATACTTTTTTACAAAGCATACCTTTAGCAAGTGCTATTAAAAATTCAATTGCTCATAATGCTAATGATAACGCCTTTCTCTCTTTAAATATTCCTTCTAAATTAAAAGATAAAGAGTTTTTAGCGTATATAAATCGTGAAGAAGGTGAAAACGGAAGAGGAACCTTACTTTTTGATAAAGATATTAGTGAACAGCAATTTAAAGAATTACTTAAAAAGCACTCTTTAGAAAAGGAAAATATTGCTTTTTCAGCTCTTGAAAAAGTTCAAATATTAACTATTTCTTCTGAATTAAATGATAGCAATCCAATTTTAGCTTTAGGTTTAAAAGTGCTAAATTCATCTAAAAATGAAGTTGTAAACTTTAGAATGTCAGAAGGAGAAATTAGCAATAAATGACTTTTAATTTATGAATTATTAAAAGAAACTATTGATTCTCAAATTGTACACTTTTTAGATTTTTATGACGTAAAAGCATATGAAAATAAAAAACTTTATAAATTTATAAATGAAGGAAAAACCTTTTTCTATAAAAATAAAATAGAAGCATTAAATAATAATGATGCACTTAAAAACTATGCTTCTTTAAGTGATGAAATTAAAAGTAACTTAAAAGAATATACAGTTAAAAAATTAGAAGTTATTGATGGAAAATTACACATTACTTTAAGTAATAATAACCAAGATGAAACTTTAATTTATGAATCTAAAAATATGTCAGATGCTGCTCATGAACAATTTATTGAATTTAAAGAAGCAATTGGTTATCAAGGTTCAATTAATCCTATTACCATTTCATACGGTCCAGAAAATTTAGGAATAAAAGATGAAAATGGTAAAGAATTAAAAGGAATGGATTCAAGAAATTACCAAGTTTATTATGAAACTTATAATGGATTAATTGAAAAAGTAACTAAAAAATATCCACACTTATTAAAAAGACAATTTGGACCACATATACAGAAAAAACTGAATGAAAAAGGATATTATGAATATTCTCTTACTGATGGAGAATATTACGGATTACAACACACTGATAGAATCGGTTTACCTTTAGTTTTAGGTGCTACTATAGAAAACTTTAAAGGTATTTCCATTGACTTTTTAAAATACGTAACAGCCCATGAATACGGACACCACTTTACTTTAGAGCAAAATCAAGCTTTAAATAATAATGAAAATGCTTTAATTGTTGGTGGATTATCAACAAGAGGTGGAATTAACATTTCTTCATACTATTCATACAAAGGTTTAGAAAATTACTTACTTGCAAGAACTAATTTATCTATAGAAAGAGTAAACGCATTAGGAAAACCTTCTGCAAAAGGTGAATATGTAAGATTTAAATACTTACAAAAAGATGGTGTAGAACATTTAGAAACTGATGATGAAATTTGAGGAGATGCAAATCCAAAAGCAAGTATTTTTGAAGTAGCAAAAAATACCAAAAGAAGATTTTTACAAACTTTTGAAGGTCTTATGGAAGCTGCTAAAGAAAGAAAAGTTGATCTTAAAGATTTATTTTTAGCTAATTCCTTTGATGAAAATTCAGGAACTTTAAACCCATTTATTACAGGAAACACCAAAGCATTTGCTAAAAAAGAAACTGATGTTAATGGAACTAAAAAACAAGTATATAAATTAGAAGAAATTTCTCTAAAAAATATTCTTAGCGAACTTAAAGATGGTAAAGGGAAAAAACTTTCAGAAATAGTAACTTTAAATGCTGCAGAAACTGATTTTACTTTAGAAGTTGTTAAATTAGAAGAAGTGAAAGAAAACAATCAAACTATCACTTATGCAAGAGAAATTAAAATGTTTAACAATGATGGTTCTCCTGTTATTAATGTTCCTTTAAACGAACCACTTGATAAAGCTACATTAGACTTTATAACAGCAAAAACACAGGAAATTAAAACAGCGATTGAAAATGCAGTAATTAGAAGATTCTCTCAAAGTGGATGAAATGATTTAAGTTCTTCACTTGGTGGAGTTGTTTCTCCAAATCTTAGAAATGTTTTAAATGCATATGATACTGATAATATTGCAAATAACATTATTAACAGAAGTGCAAATGATGAACTAAATCCTGAATACAACGTAGTAACAGCTGAAAATAACCCAAGAAAAGCAAAAGAATACTTTGCTTTAAATAGTTCAGATTCACTTGCAAACCAAATTAAAGACACTTTAAAAGGAGCAAAAGCTTTTGTTGATTTAATTAATTCAAATCGTGGTTATGAAGGACAATTAACCAATGTTTTAAGTTTTGTTACTAAAAATGGAGACAATTATTCCGGTGATGTTCGTTTCACTTTCCCGAATGTAGCAAGAGCAGAATCAAGATTTTTAACAAGTGTTTATACAAGTAATATTGAATCTAACTTAAAAAACACTCTTGAACGATTTGAACTTAATCTTGAAGGAAAATTACAAGTTAATCCTTTAATGGTTTTTGCAAGAGAAGGAACAAGAATTTTAGGTTCAACCAATATATTACAAAGTGCTGATTTTGTCTTTATAAACGATCAAAATAAAGTATCAGATCACGTTGCTATCAATGATGCTTTTACTAAAAATAATGATGCTGAATTAGCTAAATTAATAACAAAAATTGGATTTAATACTAAAGATAACATTTTTGATGACAAAAGAAACGGAATTTCCCTTTATGAAGCATTCAATTCTTCATTAGAAAAACTAAACATTTCTACAACTGCAACTGAATATAATACTGTTGTATTTAATAACTTTAAAAACTTCTTTGAATTTGCTTCATTAGATTATTCCAAAGCAACTTTAGTTTCTGTAACTAAAGATGTTGCAACAGGCAAAGAAAGTGCAGTATTTAACTGAAATATTGATTATGTTAAAACTAAATTTGATCTAAATAAATTTAAAGAAGAATTACTAAAAAGTTCTGCTGAAAGTGCTAAAACAAAAGAAATGATTCAAAATGGCGATGATCAAGTAATTGCTAATGAAATGATGTTTAGATTTAGAAAAAGTCATTACTTTTTAGCAATTAAAGACTTTAATCCACTAACTGAATTAGAACAAAATAAAGCTATTTTTTCAGAAAAATACGGAATTTCCTTTTTAAGTTCTTCATTTAAAACGGGTCTTGTTTATGATTTAAGTAAATATTCAAAAGATGAACAATATATAAAATATGATGCAAATAAATTGCAAACAATTTTAAAAGAATACGTTACTAAAATTTTAGGTAAACAAGAAAATATTGATCAAATATTAGCTAATGTTAATTCTCAAGATTTATATTTACTTGTAGGAAATATTATAACTTGAAATAACAATGGGCTAATCAATCAAATAACTTTAGGTGATGTCATCTTTAATGAATTCAATAGCGGGCAACCAAGTTCTGATGTTCTTAACTATAATCTTTCCAGAGTTGAAGCATCTATTGGTGATAAATTTACAGATTATATTTACAACATTGCTGAAACTTTAACAAGAGATTATGTACAAACAACTTATGTTCCAAGTTTTAAAGATTTTGGTAATCTACCTGGATATTTGAGTAATTTAAATGAAGCAACTACTGGTTTAGACTATATTGTCGATGCAACTAAATTAAAAATTTGAAATGACAGAAAAAATAATTTTAACAACTCTTCTTCAAGTATTACTCAAGCTGGGAGATCATTAAAATTCGAAGAATATTTACCAAAAACAAAAGATACTTATGTTGAAATTTCAAATCAAATAGATAGATTAAAAGATTTGGCTAAGTCTTTTGTAGAACAAATTTTAATAATAGCAACAACTTACACAGGAGATAAAGAAGAAGAAGGTAAAAAATTAATAGAAAAATTAAGAGAACAAATTAACAAAATTAATGAGCAAAATAGTGACTTAACAAATAAAAGATTCAAAAAAGTTATTGACATTAAAAACAAAGTTTATGGTTCATACATTTCTAGAACTACCTTCTCACCAAGAAATGAAGATAGAACTTCTTCTTATTTTGGAAGATTCATTACAAGAAATAATGGATATTTCAAAGATACAGTTGAAAAAGAAAAAATTGGTTTAGAGTTATATGATGAAAATAGAAATGAAATAGTGGATGATTCAATTAGATTAAAAGACTTTGATGGAAATAAAATTAATACAAGAGCAAAAGCATTCTTTGTCTCTCAAATTTTAAACTACGGAGTAGGAAGTAGAAACATTTCAGGATTATTTAGAAATAAAGAAAAAGATGCTGTTGTTCTTTATGGTTTTGTAAAAAATGAAAAAGCAAATAAAATCAAAAAAATTAGATTTACTGATGTTATTACAAAAGAAATTAAATATCTAGATGTTAATTTTAAAGATACAAATAATTTATTTTATTTATCAAAACAAGGAGATGAAAGTTCTAAAGTTACTTTATCTGACTTAGGTTATTCTTCATGAGTTTCAGACTATGCAATTATGGCTAAATATCGTGATACCTTGCTAAAACCAAAACACAAATACTTTGTGGAATTTGTTGATGAAAATAACGAATTTGTCGAAGAATTAGCACTTGGTGATTTAGAAGTAATTTCTGAAAACGGAAAAACCGATACACAATCTTCAATAAAAATTTACAAAGATAAAACAAAAGAAAATAAAGCAATAATAGATATTGACTTCCAGTTCAATATAACAGGATAATAAAGGAGAAATATGAGAAAAAAAATTAAGAAGAACCTATTAATTTCTGGTTTAGTTTTATCATCAACTTTAAGTTTATCTATTATTTCTTGTTCAACAAATAATGAAAATCAACATTCTTCAACAGTAAGTAAGAAAAATTACGACTTTGGTTTAGCAACTGAACCAATTAACAACTTAAACTACATTAGATATAAATCAATGGACAAAATTTTACCTGCTTTAATTGATCCTTTTGTTAAATCAGGGCCCACTTCTAGTTTAAAGTCAATTATTCGTGTTAATGATTTTAATATGGTTATGATTGATACAAGTAATACTAAAGATGCTAATGGTAATGATTCTAATAATTTCAATGATTTCTTTAAAAATAAAGGAGAATTAGAGCAAACTGATGGTTATGGAAGAGTTACTGGATCATTTTTAAGATTAGCTGACTTTGGGTTTGTTGGTGGTCTTGGTAAAGGATCTTTAGGTGATTTAAGAAGAGGAGCATCAATTTATGGTTTTAGAAGTCCTAAAAACTCAAATAACTATTTTGCTTTTACAGGATCTTTAAACAATAAACAAAATTTATGAAGTAATAACGATGTTATAAATGCTCAAGATTTAAGAGATTATCTAGAATATATTTTAGACTTAAACACCGGTTCACAAAGACTAGATCAAGTTAAAAAATATGGTTTTAGAAGTGCTGAAAGATTTATTAATGCTCAAAAAGACTATTTACAAAAGTTTAATGAGAATTATAAAAATCCTTGAGGTCGTAGAAAATACATTTTAAATGATAAAAAAGAGTGAATTCAAGATCCAAATCAAAAAGTTTGAGAATCTCAAATCAAAAACGAAAATGGCGAACCTTTAGATACAAAAGAAATTGAAGAAATTAAAGCAGCAGCTCTTGATTTTGGATTTTACACAGGTCAATTATTTTTAGATTATACTAACGAAGAAATTGAAAAAAACTTAGAACATAATCCTTCTTTCTTTATTCCAAATAAAGATAAAAAAGATAATCAAACTTTTAAAATTTTAGTAGATGCAAATGCAACTAAAGAAGCAGATAAGTTTAAAACAGTGACTTTAGTAGCGAATCCTTTTGTTAATCCTTATCAAGAATTTTCACTTTCAGATAACAAAATAAAAACTAAATATAATCAAATTGCAAATAGTGAAAACAGTTTTACTGCAATTTTTGATGAAAATAAAACTCCCAACTTAAGTTATTTACTTCAAAATATTTTTATGAATTTATATCCAGCAAATAGAAAATATATTGAAACTGTTGCTGGTGGAATTGATAAATTCGGTTCAGATACTAAACAATTTTTAACAAGCGGACCTTTCAATATGAATAAAGATGATATTATTTTAGGACCACAAGGACAAATAGTTTTAGAAAAAAATAAAGACTATTATGATGCTAAAAATACCATTACTAACAAAATAAAAATTTATTTTTCAACCGATAGAAATACTAATGCAACCTTTTTTGAAGATGGTTATGTTTCACAAACATACATTCCAGCTTCCAAAATTAATAAGTATTGATCAAATGAAGAATATAAACAATATTTAAATAAAAATCAAGGTTATGGAACAATCGCTTTTGGATTTAACTTAGATAATGAAACAAATGCATCTAGTTACATTCAAGATCAAGATTTAAGAAATGCAATTTATTATGCTGTAAATAGAGAAGATGCAATTAAATTTGTTGGTTGAGATTTCTCTTTCCCTGTAAATACTTGAACTTCATATGGACAATACAGAACTTTTGATGGAAAAAATATTGAAACCTACTTTAGTGATTTAAATTCAAAAGCTAAAAACAAAAAAGAATTTAACCTTTTAAATTATGACTTTTTAGTGCATTTATCAAAAGGTTACACCTTTGAAAAAACTGTTAGAGGCGATCTTGCTTATGACGTTAATACAGCAAAATACTATATAGAACGTTTCAAAGCAAAACATCCAAATCTACAAAAAGTGTACTTAACATTTTTAAATAACTCATCAGATGAACAGAAAAAAGCAGGTTTATTTTTAAAAGAATCTTTAAACAAAGCTTTCAATGGTTATGTGGATTTAGAAATTAAAAGTCTTCCTGAAAACACCTTTGCTTCCTTTATAGAAGAAGGTAAATATGACATAATTTATCAAAATTATGACAAAATTGGTGGAAGTGGTGCTCAAGATTATGTTTCTGTATTCTTCTTTACTGATGAAATTGATTCTATATCACAAAAAAATATTGCTTTCAAAGACAATCCGGTTGGTTCATATACTTATGCAGAATACATAGCTGATTTAGTGTTAGAAAAATCCGATTATAAAGGAAATAACAGGGAAAAAATTACACAAGCTTTAAATGTATATCTTCAAAAAATTCAACAATATATTAATAATAACATTAGTGAAGAATTTAATAAACTAAACAATAAAGATTCCATTAGCAATTTAGAAATTTCTAGTTTTAGTAATAAATATGCAGAACAAGTTGCTAAAGAGTTAGAAAAATCAGAACATAAAAGTGTTTATAATGTTAAATTTACTAAAAATGCTTTAGAATATTTTTTAACTAGAAACCAAAACATTAAATATGGAAGATTAAAAAGAATGTACATTAATTTAATTACTAATGAAATGACAGTTGAACAAATAGCTAAGTTAACTAACGATACAAAAACTAGACTTGCTTTTAATCAAAGTATTGATATTTCTAAAGTTAAATTTGATTTTTGAAACAAATTTATAGAACTTGCTTTACAAACAAATACAGAAAATAGAAGCACTTATTCAGATAGAATTGCTGCATTCTTTTCAGGAAACTTTACAACCGATGAACTACATCAAGGATGAACACAAGAATATGTTTATGTTTTCATAGGAGAATTAGAAAAAATAATAAGAGATGGTGCTTTTGTAGTTCCGCTAATGGAAGTTGATACTAACTGAGAAATTACCAAAATTGCAGGAGTTAGTTCACTATACACCTTTGCTTTACAATATGCTTATGACTATACTAATCCACCAATTGCTGGATTACCAAGAAAGAGAGACTAAAATATGGAATTTATAAAGAAAAAAGAAAATAATAAAACTGTTTATTATGATGATAATTTAGTTTATTTTACTCACAGTAGAAATAAAAAACTAACATTAAAAGATAAACTTTTAGCAATTGATTCTCCTTTTTTAAAAACTTTATGAAGATTTTTAAAAATCATATTAGAGTTTTTTATCATTGGTTTAATAGTTATAACAATCACTTTCTTTTTAATAAACGCTGTTCCAGGTTCTAATACTTTAACAGCAGGACTTGATGAATCAGCAAGAAAAACAGTTGAAATTAAATATGGACTCAATTTACCAATTTGACAAAGATATTTCAATTATTTAGGTGGAATTTTTAAAGGTGATTTTGGAATTTCACTTTCACTGTTCCCAGGTCAAGAAATAAATTCCTTTATTTGAGAAAGATTCTATAAATCCTTTTTAGTTGGTATTTTTTCAGTCTTTCTAACTGTTTCTATTGGTATTTCTATAGGAATTTGAGTTGGAAAAAATCCAGGAGGAATTTTAGATAATGTTTCAACCATATTAGTAAGTATTTTCTCTTCTGTTCCTTCAATTATCTTTGCATTAATTTTAGTATTTTTAGGAAGACTAGTTCATTTACCTTACATCTTTGATCACAAAGATTTATTAACATACGTCTTACCAGGACTTGCATTATCGCTTGGAAGCATTATTGTTTATATCAAATACATAAGAACTGAACTTAATAGGGAATTAAATTCAGTGCATGCAAAATTTGCTTATTTAAAAGGGTTATCTAAAAGTCGTTTTGTGTGAAAACACGCACTAAAACCTTCTTTATTCCCAATTGCAACATTCTTCCCTGCTGTTATTTTCGGTTCATTTATTGGAAGTGTGTTTATCGAACAAATCTTCTTTATTTCTGGTTCTGGAGCAACTTTACTACAAGCCATTCAAACTAAAGATTATAATGTTATTTTATTCTTGATTATTATTTTCTCTTTCTTAACAATTATTTCTTATGCTACTCGTGATATTTTATACGAAGTAATTGATCCAAGAATAAGAAGAAAGGGAGCGTAGAATGTCGCTTTTTAGTAAAATTAAACAAAAAATCAATAATAAAAATAATAAAGTAAAAGAAATGGATCAAATTGATAGAGAGTCATTAAAAATGGCTCCCAATCCAGTTTTAAAACCATTTGAATATAAAGCTTGAAAACTTATTGGAAAAGCTTTTGAATATCACACAGATTCACAATTAAAACCACAAACTAAAAAATTTAAAGAATTTGTTTATCGTTATTCTAACAACTCATCTGGAGTTTTAGGATTTATGATTATTTTTATCTTAATCATCTTAGCTCTTATTTTACCTTTTACCACATTAGATCCTAATTTTAGTGATGTTAATAATAGATCATTAACCTTTAATCAAACAGATTCAGAAGGAATTTACCACTTTTTTGGAACAGATAATCTTGGAAGAGATTACTGAGCAAGATTATGACATGGTTTAAGATATTCTCTATTATTAGCTCTTGTTGTAACTTTTATTGAAGTTATAATAGGATTAACTTTTGGAATAATGATGGGACAATTTGACAAATTTGATAAGTTTCTAACTTTTGTAATTAAGATTTTATCTGTTGTTCCAACAATCTTAATCTTAATTTTAATTACTATTGTTGCTAAACCTACTTTTTGAGTTATTGCACTTTCACTTTCTTTAACTTCATGAACAGGAATGGCAAACCAAATTAGAGCTCAAGTAAAAAGAGCAAAAAACTTTGAATGAGTTTCAGCTTCTAAAGTTTTAGGAACTCCTACTTATAAAATATTATTAAATTATATACCAGTGATTTTACCAATTTTAATTACACAACTTGTATTTACAATTCCTGGAGTTGTTTTATCAGAAACTTCATTATCATTCATTGGTCTTGCTATTGAAGATATTCCAACACTAGGAAACTTAATATCCGATGGTCAAAAAGATTTCCCTAATTATTTAAGATATGTTTTTGTACCTTCAACATTCTTAATTTTAATTACCACAAGTGTGCAATTAATTGGTTCAAGTATTCAAGACTCTTTAAGAAGACAAAGATAGGAAAAACAGTATGCAAAAGAATTTAAAAATCCTTCGTTCAAGATTAAAAAGAAAGAAAAATAAACTTAAAAGAAAAGTAAAATTATTCTTTAAAAACAAAAAAAATAAGAGTCAATTTGATTTTAATAAAATCTCTAAAAATGTAAAATATCAATCTTTTAAAGATGGTAAACAACTTAAAATTGCTGCTGAAATTAATAATATTCACCTATCATTTTTAAACCCTGCAAGACCCGGAGAAAAAAATAAGGTTTTAAGAGGAACTTCACTAAAAATTTATGAAGGAAAAGTTCATGCAATCATTGGTGAATCTGGTTCTGGTAAATCAGTAATCACATCCTTATTATACGGATTACCAGGAAATAACGCTGTTATTGATTCAGGTGAAATCAAACTATACAACAACAATGTTGAAAAATTCTCTCTTAAAGACTGAGAAAAATCTCACTTTAGAGGCAGAATTGTTTCAGCTGTGTTTCAAAACCCAATGTCTACTTTAAACCCAACTATGAAAGTTGGAGCACAAATTATGGAAGGTATGCTTTTAAATAAAATTGTTAAAAACAAAAAAGAAGCCTACCAAAGAGCTGTCGAGTTCTTAAAATTAACAAAAATTAATGATCCAGAAGCAGTTATGAAATTATATCCACACGAAATGTCAGGTGGAATGGTGCAAAGAGTTGTAATTGCTGCTATTGTTGCACTTGAACCTAAAATTTTAGTAATGGATGAACCAACAACCGCACTGGATCCAACAGTACAAGCGCTTGTGCTTGATGTTATCAAAAACTTACAAGAAAAACTAAAATTAGCAATTGTCTTTATAACTCACGATCTAGGTGTTGTTGCTTCCATTGCTGATTATATTTCTATTATGTATGCAGGTCAAATTATTGAAGAAGGACTTGCCACAGAAATTCTTAAATACCCACAACATCCTTATACTTGAGGATTAATTCTCAGTATGCCTGATTTAAACAAAGGAGAAAGACTTGCTACTATTCGTGGAAGCGTTCCTTCTAATTTAAACAATATTAAAGGAGATGCTTTTGCAATTAGAAATGATTATGCTTTAGCAAGAGACTTTGAAGTAGAACCTGATTTTTACTTTGTTTCTGAAACTCATAGAGTTAAATCAGCACTTTTAGACAAAAATGCTCCAAAATACAATCCACCAAAAACTATTTTAAAAATATGAAAGGATTTTTTAAATGAAAACAAACAACAATCATAGTGAATCAGTATATACCATTAAGAAAAACCCTTTTGTAAAATCTAAAGTAGTTAGAAAGAATTTAAAAGGATTAGAAGATATGTTATCTCCAAAACATAACGAAGAAATCCTTTTAAAAATGCGTAATGTTGACATTACTTACGGAAGTGGTTCTAAAGCATTTCGTGCTGTTTCAGACATAAATTTAAACATTTATAAAGGTGAAGTACTTGGACTTGTAGGTGAATCTGGTTCTGGTAAAAGTACAATCGGAAAATCTTTAGTAGGTCTTGTTCCTTATTCTTTTGGACAAATTACTTTATTAGATAAAGTTTTACCTAAAAAAATGCAAAAAGGATTGAAAGTAGGTAAAGCTTTAAAAAACTATAAAGAAATAGAAAACTTTTTAGTTAATAAAGTACAAATGATCTTTCAAGATCCAGCTAATTCCTTAAATCCCCACGTCACTGTTGAAAAAGTAGTGTCAGAAGGATTAATCAATGCTAAAAACGCTAAAGAAATTTACTTACTTAACTTCGATCAAGATGTTAAAAAAGAAATTTATGCTTTATTAAAATCTAAAAATTCTGCTTCTTTAAAAGAATATTTACTTTTTGAAAAAGAATTAGATTTAAACATTTTAGAAAATTCATCTTTAGCTTTTGATTTTCTTTATAACCAATTAGCTACTAAATTAAATAACAATAACGATCTTGAAGTTTTAGAAAAACTTAATTTTTATAAAACAGAAAGAGAAGAGAAAAACAAAATTTCAGAAAAAGATGCAAGAAGTGAACTTGTTAAAGAAATTTTAAAATCAGTAGGACTTGATGACTCTGTTTTACCAAGATACCCATTAGAGTTTAGTGGTGGACAACAACAAAGAATTGGAATTTCAAGAGCTGTAGTTTTACGACCACAATTACTTGTAGCAGATGAACCAATTTCTGCTTTAGACGTTTCGATTCAAGCACAAGTTGTTAATATCTTTAACGACTTAAAAGATAAATATAATTTAACCATTCTTTTCATTGCTCATGATTTAAGAATGGTAGAGTATATCTCTGACCGTATTGCTGTAATGAATAAAGGTAGAATTCTTGAAATTGGTAAAACCGAAGAAATAATGAATAAATCATTACACCCTTATACCAAAAGTTTATTAGATGCTGTTCCTTCAATTGAAGGTAAAAAAGGAAGTCTAATAGGATATGTATATGATATTAATATGCATAATTATTCTGAAACTAATCAACCAGAATGAATTAAAATAAATGACGATCACTATGTTCTTGGAACAGAAGAAGAGATCGAAAATTGAAAAAAAGGAATATATTAAAATATGAAACAACAACAAAATAAAAAGAAGAAATTACTTTTATTAAGTGCTCTAACAACCATTTCTTCTTTACCTGTTCTTTCTTTTTTATCATGTAATGTTGAAAAAAAAGAACCAGTAAAAGAAAATGAAGAACTATCTAATAAGAAAAATGAAGAAAAGTTAAAATTAGATATTTTATCAGAAGAAGATAAATTAAAATTTACTAAAAAAATAGAAGATTCAAAAACAATTGATGAATTAAATGAAATTTCAAATGAAATTCAAAATAAAATTTCTGAAATCACAGAAGAATTTTATAAAAATCTAAGAACTGATATTGATGAAAAAATTTCTGACATTATAAAGAAAAATGAATTAACAATCAATTCTTTATCCAATAAAGATAATTATTCAAAATTAAAAGAAATTGAAAAAGAAATTAAAGAATACTTGCAAGGTTTAAAATCAGAAATAGAAACAAAATGAATATCCATTTTAAGTGAACAAGAACAAAAAACTAAAAAAGAAGAATTAACTTCTTTAACAAATGAAGAAAAAATAATAGATTTCAGAACAAAACTAATTGCTACAATTGATAAAGAAAACGAAAATACTAAATATCCAGAAAAAAAATCAGAATTTACTAATAAAATTAATTCTTTTAAATTAGAAAAAAGAAAAACTAAATGAAAAGAAGATTTAACTAAAATTAAAAAATATTCAGAAACTTTTGATTTTGAAATTTTATTAAATGAAGAATATGAAAAAGATTTATTAGAATTTAAAGAAAGAAATGAAATTTTATTTAGTTTATTTTTAGATTTTTTACAAAATGATTCAGATAAAGATATCTATAAAGCAAAAATTTCTAATTCTTCAACAGGCGAAGAAATATCTAAAGTAATAGAACAAATTAAATCTTCATTAACAAAAACAGATGAAGCAGTTATTAATAAATTTAAAGAATTAGTTTCTACTTGAATTGAAACAATAGATAAAGAATCTATTAAAAAAACATTAAAAACAGAAAAAGAAAAAGCTACAACTTTTGAAAAATTAGATTTACTCTTAAATAAAGTTATTGAAGAATATCAAATAGAGTTAATTAGTGTAAAAAATACAGTTAATTCTAGATTAAAAACATTAAATAGATATGATTCTGAAAAATCAAAAGAATTTGAAACAGAATCTCAAAAAATAGCAAAAGATAAAAAACAATTAAGTGTTCTGGCTCAAAATATCTTAATTGAATTTAAAAAATATAAACCATATATTGAATTACAAAAATATTCTAACGAAGAAGAAAGTAGCAAATTTCCCGATAAAAAAGAAATTAAAGAATTATTTTACTATAGTGCCAAAAAATATCCAAATGGTTTCTTTTCAATATCTCCAAGACCATCTACTAAAGTCACAACTTCTACAGAATTCAAAAAAGGCGAGTACAAAGTAGAAACATATAGAACTGGAAAAATAAAAGAATATATTAATTCTGGATTACCAGTTATGGATAGAACTTATACATTAACTAGTGAAGATAAAGCAATAAAAAATAAAATTTTTGAATTAAAAAGTAAAATATTAGATGAATTTTATACATTAAATTCTAATTTTTTAGGTTCAAAAGAATACTTTTTAAAAACAGATATATCCATTGGATTGAAGGTAAAAATTTCAAGATTACTTTATACAATAGATAAAGCATTAATTGATGGATATTTTTATTCAGAAGTTTATGAAGCTTTAAGTGGAGAAACATTAGATGGTGAAGTTCTTAAGAAATCAAAAGATAGAAAAGCTGAATTAGAAAAAAATATTCCTGCTGATTTATCAGAATTAAAATCAGAATACGAAGGTACTAAAAAACTAAATCCTTAATAAAAGATAATCGCATTCAATGCGATTATTTTATTTAATTCAATAATTAAACATAAAATTACTATCACTTGAGAACAGGACATTATTCAAAATTTATTAAAATTTGAAAGACCTGACAAGTA
>NZ_JBTGVC010000005.1:0-41939 GCF_054343375.1 Mycoplasma sp. Z386 | reverse complement strand
AAATCGCTAGTTAAGTTTATGATAAAAAGCGGAGCATTTCCGCTTTTATCATATAATTTATTAACATCATGCACCAACACAGATAATTTTCACAAAGACTTTTCTTTTTGAGGAGACAAACAATTTTATAAAGATAAAACTAATAAACTATCATATAAAGAAGATGATGAAAATGCAAAGTTAGTAGCACCTTTAGTCAAAAATGAAAAAAACTCTTCAGTTATTTATCAAGTACTGGTTTATTCCTTTGCTGATGGAAACAACGATGGTATTGGAGATTTTATAGGTTTAAAAAACAATTTAGATTATTTTACTAATTTAGGTATTGATCAATTATATCTTTCCCCAATTCATCCAGCTAGTTCATATCACGGTTATGATGTGATCGATTATACAGATGTAGCAGCAGAATTAGGTGGAAAAGAAGCATTTTTAGATTTTCTAAAAGAAGCACATAAAAAAGGAATAAAAGTTTATTTAGATTTAGTGTTTAACCACACATCTTTTGAACACCCTTGATTTCAAAAGGCACTGGAAGGTGATTCAAAATACAAGAATTTTTATCGCTTTTATAGTACAAAAATACAAGATACTAATCAAGATAGTTCAGAGTTACGCTCTTTATTTCCTAATTTAAAAGATAAACACGCAACTAATAAATTTTATACTTCTAAATTTTGAGCAGGAATGCCTGATCTCAATTTAGATAATCCAGAAGTTATTGAAGAATTAAAACACATTCAATCTTATTGAACCAAAATAGGAGTAGATGGATTTAGATATGATGCTTTTGCTGAGTTTTTCTCTTCAATGGGAGAAACAAAAAATAACTATAATGAACAAAAAATCTTTAGTGAACTTAGAAAAAGTTCTCAAGAAGCTCTTCAATCCCAAAATCTTCATAAAGATATTTTTATGATGGGTGAGTGACTAGATGATGCTTTAAAAGCTACTGTATACTTTAATTATAATAATGAAAAAGCACTTGGAACCATTTATGATGGAAAACATTGAAAAGAAAATTGATTCGTTTCAATTAATAAAGATGATTTAAATAATCAATTAACTAAAATAGGATCGCACCAAGAACATCCTTGAGTACCTTTTTTAACTAATCATGATACTGATAGATGAATTAATTCATTTAGAGTAAATATGCCAAGACCTACCAAAGATCCAGAAACCTTTGATAGTCCTTTAAAGGCAAGTGAATTAAATACGCCACTATCACAAAGAGAAAAAGACGCAATAAGAAATGCTTACTTTTACCTTTTAATATTACCATCAACCCCTATTATTTACCATGGTGATGAGTTAATGATGCATGCAAATAAAACTTTTGGTGATCCTGGTATAAGAGAACCTTTTAAATGAAAAGATACATCTAAAAGAGTAGAATTCAAAGAAAAGAAAAGTCTAAATGACTATATTCATTTAAATTTTTCAAAAGATACCCCATATGTTGAAGATCAAGTTAAAGATAAAAATTCTATTTATTCAATAATTAAATTTTTATTAGACTTTAGAAGCAAGCACCCTTTTATGTACTCTCAAGATTTAGAGACAATCGGAGATGCTTCAAATTATCTTGAAAACACTTCAGACCAAACTATTATTAGACAAAGTAAAGATAAACAAGAAAAATATCTATTTATAAACACTGTTGGAATTAATGATAATATTAATTATAAACTTAAAGATGGTGTAGAAGTAGAAACCATTTATTCTTATAATTCCAAGGTAAATAATAAGCAAATTTCAATTGGAAATATGGGATTAATAATTTTAAAAATAAAATAATTGAAATTTCAAAAAATTAGATTATAATATTTTTAATTATGAAAAAACATTAGAACAAAATTAAACAAATTTTACAAAATTCATTTGTTCTAATTTTTTTAAACAAAAAAAGAGGGGAATATGAAAAAGAAAACATTATTAACATTATCAAGTTTAACCTTAGCAGGGGCATCATTAACTGGTTTAGTATCTTGTTCCAGAGAAACAAGATTTGATCAAACTAACGATGAAACAATTAAAATAGCTAACACATTTGGTTCTACAGGTGCACAAACTGAAGCATTACAAGCAATTGTAGAAAAATGAAACAACAAAGCAGAAGTTAAAGATACAAACAACAAAAATTATTTAAAATTAGAATTATTTGCTATCAATGGTGGATATAACGGATTAACATCAGACTTAGAACAAAAATTAACAGCAAAAGCAGCAAATAGTTTATATAATGTTGCATTCAACTATCCAGCAATAGTAGGTACTTTAGCTAAATACAATATGCAACTAGATTTAAATGGTTCTACACCAGAAGAAAAAGCAGTTAAATTAGCTGAAGCTGTTAGATCTACTTTCTCAGACAAATTTTTACAAAGCAATACTCAAATAGCAGGAATTAGTAAAAAAGGGGATAAAGATTCATTATGATTAATTCCAAGTAGTAGATCATCTCAAGTTATAACTATTAACAAAGAAGTTTTTGGTTACATCATTAGACAAGCAACAGCAGAAACTTTAGGGAATAAAAAAGCTACAATTAAAGCAGAAGATAAAGCGTTTTTCGATGAAATCACAAAATCCAACCATGATGAAACATTTGTTAAAACTGTTTGAAAAGACTATGTAGCATCAACTAAAGCTGAAGGTGGTTTAGGTGGATATGAGTTTAGAAAAGATGTATTTGAAAGTTATGATTCACTATTTGACTTAGTTTCAAGAATCAAAAAATCCTTCCCAAAAGCACCAGAAGGAGATATTAACAAAAGAGCAGAAAATGTTTTTGGAGTTGACTCAATTTCAAGTTTATTATACTTAATGGCATTTTCAGATGTTGATGGAGATTACTCTAAATTCTTATTTGGATTAAATGATAAACAGACTTCCGTTGATTATGTAAATGCATTGAAAAAAGGAACAGAAAGAAACGAACTTTTCAAGAAAAGTTTTGAAAAAATAGCAAAATTAATTAATGAAAAATCTCTATTTATAAAGGAAAATTCCGATTATTCGTCAAATCGTCTAAAAGGACATCAACTTGCTTTTGCAATTGCTTCAACAGCTGGATATAGACATAATTTTTCAAAAAATGGATATTCAGAATACATTTTAACAATCAATTCTGGTTCTAAGAAAATTGAAGATAAAGTAACAGCGGACTATGCAAATTACATTTATAAACCAACAGCAGAAGAAATTGCTAAAGGTGTAATTGCTAAATTATATAGTGCAAGTAAAACTGTAGATGCTAATACCAAATATGTTTATATTTATGATAAAAATGGAACAGGGGCTTCAGAATTTAATAAAGAAGGAAACAAAAACATTGAAGCAACACAAGAATGAAAAGATGCATTGCAAAAATTATCTAAGTTTTCAAATGCAGCTGCCGGAGAAAAATTAGGAATTTCTTCTACAAATTCTAGTTTTAAAGATTTAAAAGAAGAAATAGAACAAAAATATATTATTCCAGCCGGAAAATCAGGTGGTTACGATGCTTATTTAATTGATATTAAATGAGAAAAAACAGATCAATCAGACGGATTCCGTAAAGTTTCTCATGATTCCACAGAAACTCTTCAAGAAAATGAGTTAGGATATGTTTCTAATCCTTTCTATACAACTAAAACTGATAATGCTAAAAAAACAATTATTGCTCAAGGACCTTCTTTAATTGGTATTCACTCAAATAAAGTTGAAGATTTAGCAACTTTAAATTTCTTAAAATGATATATAACAGAAAAACAAGATTGAACAGTTGGTAAAGATGATAAAGCTAAAAACTACACAAACTTAACTCCACTTGAATTCTTTGGACAACACAGTGGATACATTGTGGCTTCTGAAGGAGTTTTAAGTAAAGAAGCACCAGCAGGTTATGATAAATTCAATAAAGAAGCATTTGGATTATTTAAAAAAGCAACAGAAGGTGCAGACAAAGATCAATATGCTATTTATGAAGACCCAACAGATTCAAGATCTTCAACTTTTAGAGATGGAATAGATACTTCATTCACTAATTACGCAGATAGAGCAGCAAATAATAAAGGTAAAGCTGAAACATTTGAAGAATACTTAGCAGCTCTTAAAAACCTATTAGGAGCATCATTTACTAAATAATGAAAAAAATTATAAAAGCAACCTCATTGGTTGTTTTTCCATATATAGCGATACCTTTTGTTGTTTCTTGTAATAATAACGAAGCTAAATATTTCAAAGAATCAACTGATTTACCTCCATTTGAAAAATTAAATGCAAAAATAGTTAAATGAAAAGATGGAGATACACCTGTTTTAGATTTTGGAGATAACCAAACAATAGAAGGACAACAATCTATTAGAGTTGCTGGAATTGATACACCTGAAAAAAATTTAGGTAAAGATCATAAAATAGATGATTTTGAAAAAAGTTGAGCTGAAAAAGCATCCAAATTTGGAGAAAATACTTTACCTCCTGGAACAGAAGTAACTTTTATTTATGGAAGTAAAGTTACTAGATCTTACGAAAGAGTAGTGGGTTGAATTTTTTATAAACAAAACAATATTTGAAAAGATTATTCTGTAGAAATAATCAGAGAAGGGTTAACCTTACCAAATTTAAAAAAAGCTTGAGATGTTAGTTTTAAGACAAATGTAGAATATTATGAAGGTATAAAAATGTGAAACGCTTTTTATGATGCTATGAAAAATCATAGAAATTTTTATCAAAATATTAATTCAGAAAGTGAACTTTATGAATTTGCACAAAAAGTTTATAAATCTAGAGGTGTTCCACAATATCAAGTATTTTTAAAATCTACAGAAGATAACGTTTTATCAAGACATAAAACAAATGTTGATAATGAAGAAAGTGAGAAAAATGCAAATCAAAAAAATTAATAAAGCTGAGATATATGAATTTATAAGGAAAATCAAAAAAACAGCTGATGAAAGATATAAAAATAAAGATGAGTTAAACGCTATTGAAATAAAAAATTTAGTAATTGACTATGGAGAAACTGTAGCAGTTGATAATGCAAATATACAGATAAAAAAGGGAGAATTGGTAACTTTACTCGGTCCTTCTGGTTGTGGTAAAACTACTACTTTAAATGCTATTGCTGGATTATTAACACCTACAAGCGGACAAATTTTATTTGAAGGTGTAGATATAACTAAAACTACTCCTCAAGACAGAAAAATTGGTTTAGTATTTCAAAATTATGCTTTATATCCACATTTAAATGTTTATGATAATATTTCTTTCCCTTTAACCAATGATAAAACTTGAAAAGTTAGAATGATTGAAAAATCTACCAAAGCACAGCATGAAGCAAATTTAATTATTTTAGAAAAAAATGGTGCAACTAAACAAGAAATTGATAATTTTAATAAATTGCTTTTTAACTTCTTTGATGTTTATAAAGAATTAAATTTAGAAATTAATAATTTAAATTCTAGTGTTTATAAAAAATTAAATGAACTTAATAGTAATTATGAATTAGCTTTAATCAAAAAACAAAATGAACAGAAAAAAGCAAATTTAGATACTATTGAAAAATTAAAAGACAAAAGCTTAGATGCAAAATTAACAAGATATGAACATTCTCTTAAAATTAAAGAAATAAAAACTAAATATTCAGATTTAAGAAAATCATTGAAAAATGAAATTGAAAAAGAAAAACAATTATTAAAACAAAATAGTGAATATTTGGAGTTAAAACAACTTAAAAGCATATATAAATCAGTAGTTCAAATAACCAAAAATGACTATTATTCCTATCAAAAAGAATTAATTAAAAAATATACTCTCGATATTTCTAAATTAAATGTAGATGAAACTAATAGATTTAAAGAATTACAAACTAAAAATATTTCTATTAAAAAAGCAATAGAAAATGCTGTTTTAAATGTTGCTGAAAAAGTAGAAATTACAAAAAATTTACATAAAAAACCAACTAAATTATCTGGAGGACAACAACAAAGAGTTGCCATTGCTAGGGGTATAGTAAGAGAACCAAAAATTATTTTAATGGATGAACCTTTATCTAACTTAGATGCTAAATTAAGAGTTCAAACAAGACAATGAATTAGAAAAATACAGTCTGAATTAGGATTAACAACTGTTTTTGTTACTCACGATCAAGAAGAAGCGATGTCAATTTCAGATAAAATAGTATGTATGTCTTTTGGAAAAATTCAGCAAATAGGAACTCCTATGGAACTTTATAATAAACCAAAAAATGAGTTTGTTGCTAAGTTTTTAGGAATACCTGAAATGACTATATTTGATGCAAATATAAAGGAAAATCACGTATTTTTAAATGATGTAGTATTAAAACACTTTGAAACTAATTTAGAAAATGTAAGAGTAGGAATTAGAGCAGAAGATATTCAAGAATCCTTAAACGGGAAACTTACAGGAAAAATAGTTTCCATTGAATATTTAGGAAAAGAGATTTTCGCTAAAATAGAAGTTGATAATGTTGCTACATTTAACATTTTCTTAAAATTGAAAAAAATGTATGAGATCAATGAAGAAGTTAAATTCAACATTCCTGCAAATAAAATTCATTTATTCGATTCAATAACTAAAGAAAGAATTGATATCTAATGAGAAAAATTTATTCATTTCTTTTGCAAAGAAAACAAAAACAAACTAAAAAAGATTTAGGGATTTTAGATAAAAAAGTTGCTTATTGAAAACCTTTTTTACTTTTATTACCTTCTCTATTCATCATAGTTTTATTCACAATTTTCCCTTTTATTTTTTCAATTGGTTCATCAATTAGTTATCAATCAGATCCAAACGATGCTCAACAAATTGAATATGGATTTAATGCCTTTGTAGATGTACTAAATGATAATAACTTTAAAATTGGTGTAAGAAATTCCTTAATTTATTCCATTTTATCTTTACCAATAACTTTAGTTATTTCGATACTAATTTCTAGTGTAATTTCTTCACTTGTTCAAAAATGAGCTAGAGGATTTTGACAAACAATTTTCTTTTTACCTTATATAACAAGTGCAATTGCCATTTCCATAACTTTTGCCTATATATTTGATACACAAATAGGTATAGTTAACAAAATTTTTGGAATCGAAACTAGATGACTAAATTCCGGACATTATCAGTCATATAATGCTATTTTTGTGATTTTAGTATATGGAATATGAAAAAATTTAGCTTTTCAAATTTTAATTATTACAACTGCAATGCTCGGAGTAGATAGAACTCTTTACAAAGCAGCAGCTATTGATGGTGCTTCCAAAACTAAACAATTTTTCAAAATTACCTTACCATCAATAACAAAAACTTTAAATTTCTTAATTACAATAGGAATTATAGGTGGAATAAAAGTGTTCCCTATTGCTATATTTAATAATGATTTAAATGCAGCAAAAACTAATGGTGGTTCCACCATAATTCTCTTTATCTATGATATGGTAAAACAAGGACATTATGATTTAGCTGGAGCAGCTACAATTATTCTCTTTCTTCTTGGTTTAGCTTTATCAACTTTCTTAAAACAAGGGATAAAAATAATTTTATTAACAATAAATAAGTTAGGAGAAAGACATGTTCTGAATGCTGTTAAAGTTACAAAACTGAATCTCAAATAAGATTTCACAAAGAAAAATAGAAAAAATTTCTTCTGAAGTTAGAAATGTTTCTTTATGAAAATCCATTTTATCCTTGTCAGTTAAATTATTAATCTTACTGGTTTTTGGTGTAATAATTATTTTTCCTTTTTATTTTATGCTTGTTTTTGCTCTGGCACCAGATGATCAAGCAAACGAAAGAGTTAATGAAATTGTTTTATTTCCAGAAAAATTTCAATGAGATAATTTTTCAAGAGCTTTAAATGATGGTTATTGAGAAGCTTTGGGTTGAAGTCTTTTAGTAACTTTTGTATCAGTTATTGTAAAACTCTTCTTTTCTGCTACATTTGGATATGCTTTTTCATTAAAAAAATGAAAATTTAAAAAACTATCTTGATTGTTTTTTCTCTCAATACTAATTTTGCCAGAAGTTGCCCTTTTTATTGGACAATATAAAACGATAATAACACTAAAATGAGAAACAAATGCTTTTTGATTATCTATATCTTTAATTATGCCATATGCTGCTTCTGTATTTTCTGGTTTTATGTTCAGAAATGCTTTTGAAGATATTCCTGATAGAATAAAAGAAGCTGCAATGGTAGATGGATGTACAGGAATTAATTTCTTTTTCAAAGTTGCAATTCCAATGGTGACACCAACCATATGAACAGTTGGTATTTTAACTGCATTTGCTGCTTGAAATTCACTATTATGACCTTTATTAATTTTAGGAAAAGATTCACCAGTACAATTAATTAATATTTATCTATTAGATGTTGGGGTGAATCCAGATCCAGATGATCCAATAAAATTATTTAAAAATGTAAAACTTGCAGGTGCAATTTTGGCTATTCTTCCAATGTTCATAACTTACTTCTTATTTAGAAGAAAAATTCTTAACGCAATATCTAGACAAGGTTCAACAATTAAAGGATAATTAATTATGACAAAAGAAAAAGTAAAAAAAGTTAAAAAAAGAGTATCAGTTTCTACAAAATGAGTTTTAATCTCTTTAACCGTTGCATTAGGAATAGTTTTTACAGTTTTCTCTGCTTGAGGATTTTTTAAAGTTTTTATAGAATTGCTAAGTGGTAATTTTATATAAATATATAAACTAACATTAGATATATTCAACATATATATAAGTAATTTATTTACATATAACATAATTTGTATTATAATTAAATTAATATGAAAGAAAAATTTGAAAAAGAAAAATCTAAAACTAAAAAAAGCGAATTAATAGAATATTTATTATATTTAATTAAAAATAGAGTTTTAGAACCAAATGAATTGATGCCTTCAGAGCACTTTTTAATGGAAAAATTTGGTGTATCTAGAATAACAGCAATTAATGCTTATCAACAACTAGAAGGAATAGGTGCTATTTATACAAGAAGCAAATTAGGAAGATATGTAGCTGAAAATTTTAGTGGTCTTGCTAAAGCTTATTCATCTTTAATTAAATACGAATATTCCACAACACAAAAAATAGAAAGAATTGAAGGCGATGAACCACAATGATTCTATCGTCAAAATATAATTTTCTTACTTGGATTCAATGCTTTTAGAAAACAATATTTTAACAAAAACAAAGAAGAAATAATGGTTGCAGAACATTATGTATCAAGAAGATATGAACTTCCAGAAAAAATGGATCAACAATTTTCAATACTAGAACACTTAGTAAAAACACCTTTAGCAATTACTAAAATGGCTTATAAATTAAAATATGAAAAAGTTGATAAATGAGGTTTTGAATATCTTGTTGTTATCTATGCATGGGGATATGATGAAGCCGGTATTTCAGTAGCATCGCGTTATGTAGTTCATCCAGAATACTTCACATTCTTCCATACTGAAAAAAATCTTAAATAAAGGAAAAACATATAAAAAATATGTTTTTTTCTTTTGTTTTAAAACGATTTTTGTAGTATCATTTAATAAAGAAATGAGTGTAAGAAGAGGCGGAGATGAAAATAAAAAATAAAAAGAAAAAATCATTATTAATATTATTATTAATTTTAGTGCCTGGTTTTATTGCTACAGCTGCAACTCTTCCTTTTGCTTTTTTTAAAAAACAAAAGGAACAAATAGAAAAAAACCCTATTATTGGAGATCAAAAAGCATCAATTAACAAGGTAAATAAAATAGAATTTGCAAACATTACTGAAAATTCAGTAAGTGTTTCTTTACAACCTGAAAATAAATTTGAAATTTCACCAAGTTCCAAAATTACTTTAGAATTAAGTAATGGTACAAAAGCAGTTGCTGAAAAGTGAAAATTTAATGATAAAAACATTGTTTTAGAAATAAATAAACTAAAAGAAAATACTAATTATACTATTTATGGAATAGAAGTAGACAACAAACCTTTACAAATAAATAGTTTAGCTAAAAAAACTTTTAAAACAAATAAACAATTTTTTGCCCAAAATACAGAGATTATAAATATTAAAGAAACAGAAGCAACTTTAAATTTTGATTTTGAAGAAAACATAAATCATTTTAATTCTTTATCCATTGAATTTTTAAATGGAAAAGCTCAAAATTTTTCTAATGTTCATATAAATAACCATAAAGTTGATTTGAAACTTGAAAGTTTAATTGCTTCTACTGATTATACAATAACTAAAATAATGTATAATCAACATAACATATTGAAAAAAAATATTAAATTCACAACTTTAGAAAAACAAAAAGTAATTTTAAGAGACTTTAAAGTTCTAGAAAATAAAGAAAATTCAGTCAAATTAGAAATATCTATTGATAATTCAAATTTAATTTCCAATGATCAAGAGATATTTATTAATTTAAGAAGTAAAAATGGAAACGAAGAAAAAAGAATCAATAATTTTTCCGTGTTTGAAAATAAAATCACTTTTGTTATAGATGATTTACAAAGCGACACAAGTTATACAATAGATACTATAAAAAATAATCAAGATTTTTGAAATCTAAATAATAGTGATTTTAATTTTAAAACTTTAGAAAAAAATTATTTTGTTTCCAATATAAAAGTTAAAGATATTGAAACCAATAGTGCAAGATTAGTTTTAGATTTAAATGAAAACATAGAGCTACAAAAAGTTGAAATAAAATTAGATAAAAAAATAGAACCTTTTGTTTTTACTTTTTCCAACACAAACAAAAATATAGAGTTACTTTTAAATGATTTAATGGATAATCAAAACTATTTCATAGAATATATAAAAATCAATGATAAAAATATTCAATTTCCTATTTTTAATTTTAAAACACAACTTTCAGCACCTATTATAAATAATATTTCTTTAGTTGAAAAGGATACAAATACAGCAACCTTAGATTTTATTTTCAGTAATAAAGAATATTTTTCTACTTCAAAAATTATCACAATAACTTTAGAATTTAAAGAAGGGGAAGAAATAAAAGAAAAAGAATTTAATTTTACCATCAATAATAATGAAAATTCTTTATCAGAACATTTTAATTTTTATAATTTATTACCTTCTACTATTTATAAAGTTAAAAAAGTTGAAGTTGAAGGGAATGTTTTAAAAAGTAAAGTTTCTAATTTTTCTTTTAGAACATCTGATATCGTTATTGAACATGAAAAAAATATTACTTTGTCTGAAATTAGTTCAACAACAAATTCAGCCGTTATTCAATTAAGTAACTTATCAGATAATTTAGATAATAATGATATTGAAAATATAAAAATTAAATTAGTTAATGAAGAAGATTATAAAAATGTTGAATTTACAAAAGAAGATAATGTAATACAAATTCATTTAAGTAATTTAAATGAAAATTCGACTTATCAAATAGAAAATTTAAAAATAAATGATGTAGTTTATAATCCAACTAACGTTTTTTCTTTTAAAACAAAAGAGGAAGAAGTAAAAAATACTAACATACAAATTTTATCTTTAAATACACACTTTGCACAACTTCAATTATCATTTAACAAAGGAAATGCCTTTATAGACGGAGATTTATTAGTAATAGAAACAAGAGATGAACAAGGACAATTTCAACAATTTTCACAAGAATGAAGAGCTTCAAATAGTTCTATTATATTAAACAACTTAAAAAGCAACACTAGCTATTACATAAATAAAATTTACAAAAATAACAAAGAGATATTTATCGAAAGTACAAATAGAAATTTTCATACTTCAGCTTTAAGAATGGAGAATTTTGAAGTTATTAATACAACAGAAAATAGTGCTAAAATAAAAGTTTCTTTAAATAACATTAGTCTTTTTGATAAAGGAAATAGAATAAAATTAATTTTATCCAACTCAGGACAGCAAGAAGAAAAAGAAGCAAAAAACTATGAAGTAAATGGAAATGATATTTATTTCACAATTGATAATTTAAACAAAAATACAACTTATAACGTTGTTAATTTTAAATATGATGAAGAAACGGTGGTTTTAGATCATAGTTTTCCAACAATTCAAACAAAAAACAGTTTGCAAATTGAAAATATTTCATATAAAGACATAAGTCAAAAATCTGCAACTGTAATTTTAACTTTTACAAATGTAATAGATAAAAACGTTAATAAACATTTAAATATAACACTTGATAATAATGAGAGATATTTTCAAACTTCTTTTATATTGAATGATTCTAATCAATTAGAAATTAGTTTTGATAATTTACAACCTAATAGAAATTATTCTATTAATTCAATAATGATTGATAATGAAGAGATTAATATTAGTAATTTAAATACTCAATTTAAAACTCTAAAAAATCCAAAAATACGGGATTTTACTGTAAATTCTATAACTTCTGATTCAGTGGATTTAACTTTAAATTTCGAAAATTTAATTTACAATTCCAATTCTATATTCAATATAAAATTCTCAAACTTAGAATCAATTTCAATTTTATCTTCTAAAATTTTAAATAATAGTTTAAATTTACACTTAAATAATTTACATTCAAACTCTTTATATACTTTAGAACAAATAACACTAGATAATAATAATGTAGAAAAAGAAAGAGATTTTTCATTCAAAACTCTTGCTAATTTAAATTTAAGTAATAAGACAATAACTAACATTACTCATAATTCTGCTCTTTTAGTATTAACTTTTGAAAATATAAATGATGTAGATTCTAGACAACCTATAATTGTAGAATTAAATAATGGCGATTCATACACTTTTAATGATTATCAAAAGGAAAATGATAGTATTTCATTAAGTTTAGAGAGTTTATCAGCAAACACTGCTTATAAAATATTATCAATAAGACATAATAACCAAAATTTAATTACTAATGAGCAAATTGATTTTAGAACATTATTAATTCCGAGTTCTCTTTCTTATGTAACCCAAAATTCAAGTACTTATAATTCCATAGACTTTACTTTAAATTTTAGAAATCCAGAGTGAATAGAAACAAATAAACCAATAACCATAGTTTTAGAGAGAAATGACACAAAAGAAGAAATTTCTAAAACTTTTAATCCTTTTAATTTAGCAAACAAAGCCTCTAAATTTACATTTAATAATTTAGAAAGTAATACAATTTATAAAATAAAAAGCATAATGCATAAAAATACAGAACTTTTAACTACAACAAATTCTTTTATGCTTCAAACAATCAAAAATATTAATTTAGAAAATGTAATTATTCACTCTGTAACAACAAATTCTGCAGTTTTAAATTTAACTTTTAACTCATTAAAAGACATAGATAATAAAGTTCCTATTGCTGTTGAATTTTCAAATGGTACAACTTTGGAATTCACAAACTATGAAAAACAAGGAAATCTTATTTCGCTTCATTTAAATAATTTAGTTCCTTATACAAATTATTCTGTTTTTGCCATAAAATACAATAGAAAAAACATTTTAAATAACTTAAGTGTAAATTCTTTTAGAACAGAACAAACCGCTTCTTCTGTAGTTAATGTTACAGAAGAAAACAAAAGTTATAACTCTTTAAACTTAGCATTTGAGTTTTCAAACAAAGAATGAATGAATTTAAGTTCTCCAATAAGATTTGAATTAAAAAATTTATCTAATAATAAAGTGGTAAGACAAGAATTTGCCCATTTTAATATTGAAAATAATTTAGCTAAATTTAGTTTTCAAAATTTAGAAAGCAATTCAAATTATCAAATAACAAAAGTTGAACATAAGCAACAAAATATTTTAAATAGTAATTCACACTATGTTTTTGCAACTACAAAACACATTCATTTACTAACTAAGTCAGTTGATAATGTTACAACAGATGCTGCAACTTTAAATTTAACATTTGAGAATAATAAAGATTTAAATAATTTGGAACCTATAACTGTAGTATTATCTAATGGCACAAGCAAAAATTTTACTCATTATGTTTTAAATAATAATGAAGTTTCTTTTCAATTAGATAATTTATTTGCATTTACAGATTATCAAATAACATCTATTAATTATGGAAATATTCGTTTATTAAATAATTATGAAACAATCAATTTTAAAACAAAACAAAGAATTTCTTCTTTATTAGGTATCAATAATTTATTAACTAGTTATAATAGTTTAAAATTAAACTTTACTTTTTCAAATAAAGAATGAATAGATGTTCACCAACCTTTTGTAATAGAGTTACAAAATACTTCAAACAATCAAATCATAAGTAAAACTTTTAATGCATTTAGTGTTGAAAATAACCAAATTCCCTTTGTTTTTGACAATTTAATTAGCAATACAACATATAAAGTTAAAAATGTAAAACACCAAGAAATTAATCTTTTACCAGAAAACTCTTCTTATTATTTTACAACTAATAAAGATGTTAAAATAATAAGCACTTCAATAGATAACATTACTTTAAATTCAGCAAATTTACATTTAAATTTTAGAACTATTAAAGACATTAATACGCATAATTCCTTTATAATCGAATTTCAAGGCGGGGAAACTAAAACAATTTCTAATTATTCTATAAACAACAATATAGTAACAATAAATTTAAGTAATTTAGTTGAATCACAAAATTATTCTATAACTCAAATTAAACATGAAAATAAAAATTTAATTGAAAACTCAATTAATTTTAGAACAGATGATTTTGTATCAATTAATAATTATTCAGTGGCTAATGTTAATGAACATTCAGCAAGTATAAATGTTGTATTTAATAATCCTAAATATTTAAATTCAAACGAAAATATAACTTTAGAGTTTTCTAACGGATTAGTGAAAACTTTTGCACACAATTTAATATCTAACAACTCTTTATCACAAATCATTTCAGGATTAAATCAAAATACAACTTACACACTTAAAAATATAAAATTAGGTAATAGAATTTTAAATCATTCTGGAGTTTATACAAGTTTTACTACAACAAAAAGCGTTACAGTAGTTAGCGGATTAAACTTTAGTAATATAACTCATAATTCAGCAAACTTAAACATAAATTTATCTAATACTGATTGACTAGAACCGAATCAAAATTTAGTTATTTATTTAATTAAAAATAATACTAATACAGAAATTCGTAAAGAAGTATCTTTAAGTTCTAATAATAGTAATATAACACTAAATTTAAATAATTTAGATAGCAATTCTACTTATAGAATAAGCAGAATTAATCACAAGAATATTGATCTTCAAATAAACACTAATACACGGGAATTTAGCACTAAAAAGGATATTTTATTAAAAACAATGCAAAACAGTGATGTTCAAATTACTTCTGCTAAATTAACTTTAAAATTAAGATCTACAAAAGATATTTCAACTAGCGATAGATTAACTGTTGTATTAAATAATCGCGAGAAAAATATCGATAACTTTACAATAGTTGATAGTACAACAATTGATTTAATGCTAAATAATTTAGATTTTAATACACACTATACAGTAAATAATATTAAATATAACAATCAGTCAATGGAAAAAGATTCATCTTTTAGTTTTATTTCTTTCACAACTAAAGACAATCCACAAAGAATTAAAGTTTCAAATATTTCTACAGAACATATTACAACTTCAAGCACTAATATGATAATTTCTTTTGAAAATGCTTCTCAATTTGACAAAACAAAAGAATTGGTTTTAAATTTTAATAACAACTATTCCAAAAGATTTACAAATATCGTTTTACTTAACAATAATATAAGTTTAAGTCTTGACAACTTACACGATAATACAGAATATGTCTTACAAAACATTGTTTATGATGGCAGAAGTTTGGAAATCAAACCAGAAGTAGTTAAAAACTTTAGAACAGAAGCTAGAAAATTAGAAATTGCATCAATTCAAGTTAAAAATCTTGAATCTGATTATGGAGTTAGTGCAGATTTTGTTTTAAGATTTAAAAATCAAGATTTATTTACAGGAAAAAAAGAACTCAAAATCAAAATTCAAGATGTTAATGAGGCTAGAAGAACGGTTTATGCTAAATCTAAAGATATAGCTCTTGATTATGATAATAAAATAATTCTTTCAACTAATTCTTTATATAATAATAGAATTTTTAGAATAACCGATGTTTTATTTGATAATGTATCAATTAAGTTTCCAAATGTAGATGATTTTAAACCATTTAAACGGGCAAAACCTTTAATTTCAGATGGTACACCGCCTGAACCAGATGATCCAGAACCAACAACTGAAGAACCTTCAAACAATCAACCATCAACACCAAATCCTGAACCAACTCCTGCTCCAAAACCAAAACCAAACTATAACTATGATCAACCACATAATCAAAGTGAGCACACTAGATACTATAGTGGAACAAGTTTAAACAATTTAGATTGAATGAAATCCTTAGATGATTCTGCGAGAATTTCAGATTTAAGTATTCCAGGAACTCATGATAGTGCGATGTTTTCAGGAACAGGTTTCTATTACTTTTTTGGTAAGGATTATGCAAAAACACAAGCTAATGACTATGATACACAACTAAAACAAGGAATTAGATTTTTTGACTTAAGAATAGATGAGAATATGAATTTAAGACATGGTGTAACTTATGCTACAACCAACTTAAGTAATGCTCTAAGAGATTTTGCTTATTTCTTACAAAGACATCCAAGTGAATTCTTATTATTAAGAATAAAAAGTGAAGATTATAAACCAGGTCAAAGTCCACAATTTAGACAACAATATAGACAAAAATTTGAAAATGCTCTTTTAAAACATTATGATTATTTATATCAAAGAGAATCATATAAAGGAACTTTATGACCAACAGTTGCTGATTTAAGAGGAAAAATGATGATATTCAATGATCTAGATCCTGAAATTACAACAGATACTTCTTGAGGTCCAAAATACAACTCAGGTGGGCAAGCAGCAAAACCTTATATTTTTTATACACAAGATAACTTTGAAGCTACGCCAAATGACAAATATGACGCTATCAAAGGACAATATGACATTAGTACCAAGTATAAAGGTAAAGGAGTATTATTTTTAAACTTCACATCACACACTAATTTACCTACCACAATTTTTAGATTAGCTGAACAGGCTAATCCAAAAGTTTTAAATCTTCTAAAAACCTATGAAAAAGATCATAGATTTATCTCTGGAATCACAATTATGGATTTCCCAGGAGATGCACTTGTGCAACAAGTTATTAAAATGAATAGAGTTAAGTAACTGACAACTATGTCGGTTATTTTTTTTAATTTTAATCAAAAAACAGAAATTATATATATAATTTTTATATGAAAATAAAAAAATTAATTATACCAGCTGCTGGGTGAGGAACTAGATTTTTACCTTTTACTAAAACGGTTCATAAAGAGTTATTACCGGTTTTAAATAGACCAACTATTGATTATTTAGTAGAAGAAGCTATTGAATCCGGAATAGAAGAAATTTGAATTATTATTTCACCTAGAAAAGAATGGATGATGGATTATTTTAGAGTTAATTATGATTTAGAAGAAGAATTAGTGGAAAAAAATAAAACTGATTTATTAAATGATTTGCAAAGAACTAATTTTATTAAAAAGCCTAATATTAAAATTAAACAAATACACCAAGATGAACAACTAGGATTAGGTCATGCTATTTGAGTTGCTGCTAAAAAAATTAAGAATGAACCATTTGCTGTTATTTTAGGTGATGATTTAATTTATAGCAGTAAAAAACCAGCAATTAAGCAACTTATGGAACAATATGAAAAATATAAATGTTCTATTTTAGGAGTATCTGCTGTAGAATGAAATGAAGTACATAAATATGGTATTGTAGTTCCTAAACATATTAATCAAGGACACGGAAAAGTTTTTGAAATAATGGATGCGATAGAAAAACCTAAGCGTTCAGAAGCACCAAGCAACAAGGCAATCATTGGAAGATATGTTTTTACACCAGAAATTATGCCAATATTAAAAAACTTAGAACCTGGTTTTGGTGGTGAAATTCAGCTAGTAGATGCTTTTCCAAAATTAATGGAAACTCAAAAAATTTATGCTTGTGAGCTTGATGGAATTAGATATGATTTAGGTTCAGTAGAAGGTTTTGTTAAAGCTAATATTGATTATGCATTAAGAGAAAATAGTTTAAAAAATAGCATAAAATCCTTTATAAAAGAAAAAGAAGAGATAAAATAATATGAAAACTTTTTTATTAATTGGTGGTGCGGGTTACATTGGGTCAGTGTTTGCTTATTACCTTTTAGATAACAACTATAAAGTTATAATTATTGATAATTTAAGTTCTGGAAATAAAGAATTTTTAGATCAAAATATGATTTTTTATAATATTGATCATAACAATATTGATGAAATGGAAAAAGTTTTTGTCAATCATCAAATTGATACAGTAGTTATGTTTTCTGCTTTTATAAAAGTTGGAGAATCAGTTACTAAACCACTTGATTATTATAGAAATAATATAAATGGTATTATTAATGTTTTAACTTTAATGGATAAATTTTCTATAAATAAATTGTTATTTTCATCTACTGCTGCTGTTTATGGAAAGGGCAAAGGATTACCTTTCAAAGAAAATAATGCAAAGAAACCTATAAATCCCTATGGTAACTCTAAAGTTTTTTGTGAACAAATTATTAAAGACTACGCTAAAACCAATGAAAAATTTAAATATGGAATTTTAAGATATTTTAATGTTGCTGGATCAGATTCTCAAATAAGAGCAGGTCTTTTTTCTAAAACCAATAACTATTCTTTATTAATACCTGTTATTGCAAATAAAGTTTTAAAAGAAGAAGAATTTGAAATTTTTGGTAATGATTATAATACACCTGATGGTACATGTATAAGAGATTACATCCATGTAAAAGATTTAGCAGAAGCACACTTATTATTAGATAAATATTTAGATAAACATAAAAGTGAAATTTTTAATGTAGGAAGTAATAAAGGTTATTCTAATAAAGAAGTAGTAGATATGTTTTCTAAGATTTTAAATAGAAAAATTAATTTTAAATTTGGAGCAAGAAGAGAAGGAGATCCTGATTTTCTAGTTTCAGATTCAAATAAAATTCAGCAAAAATTAAGATTTAAATTAAAATATAGTTTAGAAGATATGATTAACCACGAAATTCAATGAAGAAAAAAATTAAAAAATCTCAAATAAAAGTATAAAAAATTAACTTTTTACAAAGTTAATTTTTATTTCATTTGTATGTGTTAAAATTGTAATACTATTATTTAATAAAAATTAATTAAAAATAAATGGAGAACAAATGAAAAATAAATTATCTATTTTGATTCCTTGTTTTAATAAGAATAAGTATTATAAAAGAGTTTTTAAATGCTTGATTAAACAAACAGATAAGAGATTTGATTTAGTTTTTTTAAACGATTCATCAACAGACAACACTTTAGAAGTTTTAAATGAATTTAAAAATAAACATGATGATTTATTTAATATTAAAATAATAAATTTAGAAAAAAATGGCGGATTAGCAAATGCTAGAAACATTTTAATAAACAATTGTGATACAGAATATTTTTTATTTTTAGATCCAGATGATCTTATTACAAAAAATGCCATTTTTGAATTTAATAAACCCATCTATTCAAGTCATAAATATGATATTATTACTGCTCATTTTTCATTAATTTTTAAAAATATTCCCATTTTAAATTTAGCAAAAACAAAAATTTTAACAAAACCTAAATACAAAAATAACATTGAATATACACAAGATCAACTTGCTTTTATTTGAAACAAAGCTATAAATAGAGATTGATTTTTAAATTTAGACATTTCCTTTTTAGTTGGTTATAATTATGAAGATTTTCCTATTTCTTTCATTTCGTTATTATCGACAATAAATAGTTATCACATTAATAAAAAAACATATAAATATGATTTAAATTTACAAGGTTTATCTAAAAAACATAATATTAAAAAAATAGTTAGTATAACTAAAAATTTAGATTTTTTATATAGCGAACTTAAAAAAAGAAACATTTTTAATGTATATAAAGAAAATATTGAAAAATATTTTATAAGAAAAGTATTCACTCATATTTTTTGAGCTCACCATAATTTAAATAAAGAAAACGAGTTTCAGATAGTTTTAATTGATTTTTATAATATTTTAGAAAAATATCAAATTGATGAACGAATAATTAAATATAAAACTAAATTTTTTTCTCTTTTTAATATTGCTTTTTCTAATTATGAAAAATTAAGATATAAAAAATACAATTTAGAAAATTTACAGAAAGATTTTAATGGAAACAAAGAATAAAATAACTATTTTGATACCGATTTTTAATGGAGAGAAAACTTGTAAAAATTTGTTGTTATCAATAACTAAGCAAACAGATGCAAGATTTAATGTATTGTTTTTAAATAATGGTTCTACAGATAATACTAAAACAGTTCTACATAAATTTAAAGATGAAAATAAAAATAATATTGATATAAAAATTATTGATTTTGTTCAACACTCAGAAAGTTCTCACATAAAAAATTACTTAATTGATAATTGTGAAACTGAATTTTTTATTTTTTTAAATTTTACAGATGAACTTGAACCTAATGCTATTTTAGAATTTAATAAAGTATTGTATTCAGCAGAGAAAAAATACAATATAATCCTTTCTGATTTTTCATTTAGTAATAAAAATAATTTACTTATGAATATATTTAAAAAAAGAATTTTTATAAAGGAAAAATACAGAAAAAAAATAAATTTTGAAATAGAGAAATTTACTTTTATTTGAAACAAATTAATTAATAAAGAATGATATAAAAGTTTATATTTACCTTTTTATTTAGGTTATACTTATGAAGAATTTTCTCTTGCTTTGGTTTTATTTTTATTAACTGATAATATTTATTATATTCATAAAAAATTATATAAATATGATTGAAATTCAAATTCAGATTTTAAAAGTCATACTACTGATAAAATAATAGGAATAGCAAAAAATTTAGATTACTTATATTTACAATTAAAAATAAGAAACAAATATGAGTTATTTGAAAAAACATTTGAAGAAACAGTTTTATGTTCAATTTTTATACATATTTTTTATAATAAAAATAAGCAAAATATAGACAAAAAATTTCAAGATGCTTTAAAAGAGTTTTATAAGTTTATTGATAAGTATGATTTAGAAATAAAACTTTCTAAATATAGAAAAGATTTTACATTTAAATTTAATAATTCATTAAGAAGTTATGATAAATTTAGACATATTAAAAGAGATTTTTAATAATTAAAATCCAATGCTTTGATGCACTGGATTGTTTTTACTTTTATTTTTCATGTTTGAAGAAAGAAATAATTGTTTCTAAAGCATTTTGGATATCAACTTTTGATTTTAATTCTTCACTTTTTATTAAAGGAGTTACAAAATCAACAAGTTTTTTTTCTGTTTTGTCATTGATGTTAGAAAGTAAGTCTTTAATTTTTGCATTTTGTTCATCAATGTCAGGGTTTGTTAATTTTGCTTCATTATATAATTTTTGTATATTTTCTTTTAAGTATTCAGTAACAATTTTTTTCTTTTCTTCTGCTGTTGCTACTAAGTAATCTGGGCGATCTGCAGTTAATCTTTTTATGGTTTTATCAACTACTTCATTTAAAGTAGGTTCTACATTAAATGATTCAAATTGATTTTTTATAATTGGAAATACAATGTTTTGTATTCTTTGATCATTAACTAAATTAGAAACATCAGTTAATATTTTTTTAAGTGTTTCTTTATCTTCTTCGCTTAAATTTTTATAATCTTTGGTTAATAAATCTTGTAATTTGTTAATATTAGTTGCAAGATCTGCTCCATTTTTAATAATTCCATATAAGTTATGAATTCCTGTACCTTTACCACCTGTCAGTATTTTTACACCAATCTCTGTAGAATTTGCATAACTTGTTTTTTTATCAGAAGGGAAAAGCAATACATTAGAAAACAGAAGAGCACCTGGCACTGTTAACAATAGATTAGTTCCTGCAAAAACACCACCATAAATTAATTTGCTTATTTTAGTAAAAGTTTTATTGCTTTTTTTCTTTTTAATTTTACTGAAAATTGCTATTACTAGTGCAATTGTAAAGAAAATAAATCTAAAAATTCAATAAACTATTAATGCAACTACTGTTGCAGCTAAAGTAGTAAAACCTTCCGGATCATCAAAATGTTCTTTAGCATATTTATTAGCAATGCTATAAAAAATGACTGTACCAATTATAGTTATAATTATGGAAACAAACTTAAAAATGGTAAATTTAAGTTTTAAAAAATAACCGGTAACTAAAGAAAAAAGTATAGAAAAAGCAAATAAAATTGGAACTCAAATATGTGGTGAAGAACCTTTCATTGAGTTTAATGTATTTAAAATTGAACCAATAAATCCTTCCATTATTGTTCATCCTCCCAAACAAATTCATATTCATATATTCTAACTACATCACCAGCTTGTATGTTGAGTTCAATAAGTTCATTTCAAACACCAATTTCTTTTAGTTTTTGATTAAATCTCATTAAATTATCATGTGATACAATAGGAATTTTGTTGTAAATTTCTTCCACTTCAGGACCAAACACTTCAAACAGTCCTTCGTGTATTTTTTTAACTTCGTGATATTTTTCTAAAGTAATTGTAACTTCAGAGAAAGTTTTTTCAAAAATAGGGGTTTTTTCTTTTTCTAATGCTTCTCAAAGTTTGATTTTTAATGTATCAATATTTTTATTTTCAATCGCACTAATTTCCACTATTTCTAAATTTTTAAATTTCCTTTTAAATTTAGATAGTTGCTTTTTAAAAACTTCTTGATCTGATTTATTAGCAACTATTATTTGTTTTCTTTTTTCTAAATTTAAATTATAAGTTTTTAATTCTTCATTAATTTCAATATAGTCTTTTATTGGATTCTTAGTTTCGTCACCAAAATCAATTATATGAGCGATAACTCTACATCTTTCAATGTGTTTTAAAAATTGAATTCCAAGTCCTTTACCTTGTGCCGCTCCTTGAATTAAACCTGGTAAATCAGCAGCAACAAAGGAATTTTCAAAAACTTGAACAAGTCCTAATTGTGGAACTAAAGTTGTAAAATGATAATCTGCAATTTTTGGTTTTGCATTTGAAATTCTAGATAAAATTGTAGATTTTCCAGCTGAAGGTTTTCCTAAAAAACCGACATCAGCTAAAACTTTTAAATTTAGAGTTAGATTAAATTTTTCACCAAAATCACCATTTTCGCTAATTTTGGGAGCAGTATTTTTGGAAGATTTAAATTTAGTGTTTCCTCTTCCACCTTTACCACCTTTTGCTATTAAATAATTTTCTTCTGTTATGATATCGTGCAACAATTTATTTCCATCATAAATAAGAGTTCCTATTGGTACTTTGATATAAATATCTTTTCCAGCGGCTCCATATTGATTTTTTCTTCTACCATTTTCCCCGTCATTTCCTTTAATTATTTTCTTTAAATACAAAGGAAGAAGGGTGTTCATTCCAGGATCTCCTACAAAATAAATAGAACCTCCATTACCACCGTCACCGCCATCAGGGCCACCACGATCAACGTGTGCTTCTCTTCTGAAAGCAATCATTCCATTGCCGCCTTTTCCGGCTTGTACTTTCAATTTTACTTCATCTATAAATTTCATTAATTCTCCATATCTATAAATAAATGCTAATATTATTTAGTATTTTAAATAATAACACATTTACACAAATAAAAAAGAAAGAATCAAACTTGTTATAAAAGTTTTATTCCTTTTTTTGCTAATTCTTCTTTATATTCTTTAGGTCAAAAACTGGATTGTACTTCACCTATATGTTGTTTTTCAAGTAAAAGCATACTTAATCTACTTTGTCCTATTCCACCCCCAATTGTTAAAGGTAAAAGATTGTTTACAACATTAAAGTGATATGGTGAAATTTTTTCCACTTCTGCTTTTGATTTATTTGCTTGAGTACAAATGGACTCTGAATCTACTCTAATACCCATTGAAGAAATTTCAATTGCTTTTTCAAGAGTTTGAGAATAAATTATTAAATCACCATTTAAATTTCAATCATCATAATCAAACGCTCTTAATGATTGAATCAAACCTGATTTCATTTTGTGTCCTATTTGATAAATAAAGACAGTTCCTTTTGATTTGGTAATTAAATTTTCTCTTTCATTAACGGAATAGTTAGGATATAAATCCTCTAATTCTTGCGAAGAAATAAAGAAAACATTTTTAACTAATTCTTCTTTTAATACGGGAAATTGCTTTTTTAATTCTTCTTTGGTTTTCAAAATTGCTTTGTAAATTTTATTAACAATGCTTTTTAAAAAATCAATATTTCTATCAGAAGCTTTTATAATTTTTTCTCAGTCCCATTGATCTACATAGTATGAATGTAATTCATCTAAGTCTTCTTCTCTTCTGATTGCATTCATGTCTGTATAAATACCTTCATAAAAGTCATAATTATAGTCTTTTAAAGCCTGTCTTTTTCATTTAGCAAGTGAGTGAACAACTTCTAGTTTAACATCACTATTTTTAGTGGTAAAACTTACTGGTGATTCTCCGTTTAAACCATCATTTAACCCTGTTTGTTTTTCAACAAAAAGAGGAGCGGTAGCTCTAGTTAGATTTAATTCTTTTTTAATTTCTTCTTGAAATATTTTTTTTAAGTTTTGAATTGCTAATTGTGTTTCTTTTATATTTAATTTTGTTTTATTCATTTTTTTCTCCTTTTAAATAAAAATCTTTAATTATATTAAAATATTTTTCAAAGTTTTCATAGTAAATCATATGACCCACTTTTTCAAAAACTTCTATTTGAATATTTTTAACATTATTATAAAAATATTTTATACAATTTTCCCTGTCTATAACAGCATCTTTTTCTCCAAGTAACAATAAAGTAGGAATTTTAATTGAATTTAAACCTTTTTCTATATTATTCATTAAATTTATATTTGGCAAACTTTCCCCTAATTTCACTATAGTTGGATTGTTGAATAGATAAGGATCAAAATTATTTTTTTCTTTTTCGATAAACTCTTTATTCATAAATAAAGGTGTTGGATCATAATACAAAGCTTTCAAAAATGTCTTATATTCTTCAAAAGTTTTTGGAAAATAAGAATTAAAGTAATCTTCTTTTTTAACTAGTGAAGATTTGTTCATTGGTGCTACATAAATTAATTTTGAAAATAAAGATGGTTCTTGTAAATAAGCAAGAGAAATTATTCCCCCACCCATAGAATGACCGATTAAGACCACATCTTTTAAATTATTTTCTTTAATAAATTTAATTAAAAGATTTGCAAAAGAATAAACGCTAATTTCATCGTTATTTTTAGCTTCTAATAAATCATTTCCAGGAAAAGATATAGCATAATAATCACTTAAAGTTCATTTATCCATAAAAACATTGTGTCTGCTGTGATTTGAATTAAAACCATGAACAAAAATTACGGGATTTTTGGGTTGATTATTATCTTTGAAAACAAAGGGATAATCATATTTTATTTTTTTCATTTTTTAGTTTTCCTTTTTCTTTTAATTTTAAAAAATACTTTTTTATTAAATTATATAATTTTCTTCAAAAATAAAATATAATTAAATAAGCATAATAAAAATAAACAAGGAGAAAAATGAGTTTAGTAAACGCAAAATTAATGATGAAAGATGCATATAAAAGAAAATATGCTATTCCACACATTAATATCAATAATTTAGAATGAGCAAAAACAGTTTTATTAGCAGCTCAAGAAATGAAATCACCTTTAATTCTTGCAACTTCAGAAGGTGCTGTTAAATATATGGGTGGTTTTAAAACCATTTATGGAATGGTTACAGGGTTAATTAGTGAATTAAAAATAACCATCCCAGTAGCTCTACACCTTGATCATGGTTCATATGATGCTTGTGTTAAAGCTATAAAAGAAGGATATACTTCAGTAATGTATGATGGATCACATTCTGACTTTAAAACAAACTATAACAATACTAAAAAATTAACCAAACTTGCTTTAGTACACGGAGTTTCTGTAGAAGTTGAAGTAGGAACTATTGGTGGTGAAGAAGATGGAATCGTAGGAAATGGAGATTTAGCAAACCCAGAAGAAGCTAAAAAAATGGCAGCTTTAGGAATTGATATGTTAGCTGCGGGAATTGGAAATATTCACGGTCCATACCCTGCTTCATGAAAATCATTAAATTTTGAAGCTTTACAAGAAATTTCTGCTAAAGCAAAAATTGGTCTTGTTCTACATGGTGGTTCAGGAATACCAAGCGATCAAATTAAAAAAGCAATTTCTTTAGGAATTGCAAAAATTAATGTAAACACTGAATTACAACAAGCAAATGCTAAAGCTATTTGAGCATATGTTGAATCTGGAGAAGCTAAAAAAGGAAAAAACTTTGATCCAAGAAAATTATATGCTCCAGGAACAGCAGCGATGAGACAAACAGTAATTGAAAAAATTAAAGAATTTGGATCAGAAAATAGAGTTAAATAGACTCTATTTTTTTATGCGGAAAATTTTAGGAAAAATCCTTTTCATTTTCTTTTTATTCTTTAATTTTTTTATAGTTTCATGCTCTATAAAGACTGAAACAAAAACAAAAACATATTTTGTGAATTCAGTCTATGATGGTGATACATTTACGGATAATAAGAATCAAAGGTATAGATTTTTTGGAATAGACGCTCCAGAAATAAAAGATAGAGATGGGGTCGAAACAAAAGGAAATAAACATTATTATGCTCTTTTAGCGAGAAATTTTTTAAGAAAACAGATTGATAAAAAAGAAATTCAAATTCAAATTATTAAAAAAGATAAATATAAAAGAAATGTGTCTAAAATTTTTATAAATAATATTGATATAGGACGTCAATTATTAAGAAACGGTCTAGTAATAGTCAGATACATTTCAATTGATAAAACTTCTCCTTTTTATACTGAAGATATTGATTATTATGATCAACTTCTTTCTGATTTTCATTATGCTCAAAAAAACAAGTTAGGTTTTTGAAAATTTTATTCATCACAAAAAGAAGTTGAAAAAGCCTTATATTAAGGTAATAGTTTTTATATTTTAAAAAAATAATAGTGGTATAATTTTGAAATTATGGATAAAGTTCAAATTTTTATAAAGAATAATATAAGGATAATAGTTTCTGATTTAACAAAATCAGCACAAAAAAATATTGAAGTGCAAAAATGTAATCCATTTCCAGCTTTAGTTTTAGCAAAAGCAATTTCTGTTTTTGGTCCACTTTCTTCAATTTTATCAATAAAAAGTGGAAAAGTAACTACATTTATTAAAAGTGAAAATGGAACAATAAAAAATTTGATTGTTGAATCAAGAACAGATGGTTCATTAAGGGCTTTATTAGATAATAATGATATTGTTACAGAAAAAGATGATTCAGATTTTGAAAATATACCACTTGTTCTTGGTTTAGGTAATGATGGATTTTTAAGAATTACAAGAAATAATGGATCTCAACATTTTGGTGGAGAAGTTAAACTAATGAAGTCAGATATTGTTACAGATTTAGCCTATTATTTTAAAGTTTCTGAACAAATATATACAGCGATAATTTCAAGTGTTAAATTTAAAAACAAACAAACACTTGAAAGAGTTTATTCAGTGATTTTTCAATTATTACCAAGTCACACAGAAGAAGATATCGTATGAATTGAAAACTTTTTAAAAAATAATAATTTAGATAATATGTCTTTAGAAGAATACATAGACTCAATGGAAGCAACGTTTTTACAGGAAAAACAGTATTTTTGAGAATGTAAATTTAATAAAGAAGAAGTATTATCTTCATTAAAATTAATAGAAAAAACAGAAATTGACAAAATTCTGAATGAAGATGGGAAAATAGAAGTAGAATGTCATTTTTGTAAAGAAAATTTCTATTTTTACAGAGAGGATTTTAAATAATTATGAAAAAAATTATTTCATTAAAAAACATAAATAAGTTTTATGGACATAAAAAAGTTTTAGAAAACTTTAACTTTGATATTTATCAAGGTGAAAGAATAGCTTTGTTAGGTGGTAATGGTTCAGGAAAATCGACCACTGTTGAAATCATAGCAAGAATTAAAAAACCTACATCTGGTGAAGTTTGATGAGATGAAAATCTAAAATTAGGTATTCAATTTCAAGAATCTAAATATCCGCATGGAATAACTGTAAAAATGTTGATTGATTTTTATCTTGACAGTTATGGTAGAGAACAAGTTAGTCAAGAGTATGTTGAAGATTTAAAAAAGAAATTTAGACTAAAGGAATTAGAAAATAAACAAATCTATACATTATCTGGCGGACAACAACAAAGAGTAAATATTTTATTATCACTTGTACATAAACCAAATTTTTTAATTTTGGACGAATTATCAACAGGATTAGATATTAAAATAAGAAGAGAAATTAGACAATATGTTATGGATTATTTAGGGGCGAATGTTAATTGTTCACTAATTTTAATTACTCACAATACTTCTGAAGCATTGAAAATGTGTAATAAAATTGTGATATTAAATAAAGGAAAGATTTTTGTAAATGAAACAATTGATAATTTACTAAGAACAAAGGGAAATATAGATACATTTGTTGATGAGTTTTTTGATACAGTATATTCAGAAGAAGATGAAAAACAAAAGGAAAACGAAAAAACAAAAAACAAAAGTTTTTTAACTAAAATAAAGGAAAAATTAAGAAAAAGAGGATAAATATGAAAGCGATTTTTAAATTAATTAATGCTTATTACTGAAAAGGATTTTTTGGTCCATTTTTTACTGTTTTTTGACCATTTTTAGTTTTCTTACTTTTAGGAAATGTAACTTATTCAACCACACTATCTAGTTTAGAAAAAACAGGTTTACCTCAAGCAACCATTGAAACTCAAATATATTCACTAGCTAAATCAATAATTGTTGGAGTTTTAATCTCAACAATTATTTCTAATGGATTAATAGGTTTTTCAACAATAATAGTTGATTTCAAAAAATCAACACTTATAAAAAGAATTGGTTCTGCCAATATAAGTAAAACACATTTTATGATAGCTAGTTTGTTTTACCAATTTGTATGAACTTTATTTGTAATCATCTGAGTTCCTTTATTAGGATCCTTATTACTTGGTTTTAATAAATATTTAGATTTTGGAATTGGTTTTAACATAGGATTATTGAGCATTTTGCCTTTAATTGCCCTTGTTTTCTTAATTTCAATTTCTATGGGATTTTTAATAATTTCTACTATAAATAGCACAATTGGAGCATCATCAGTAGCTAATTTAATTTTCTTCCCTATTTCCTTTTTATCTGGTGGTTTTGGTAATGGACAACCTAATTTAGAATATGCGCCAGCTATTAAATATTTTTCATATTTAGTTCCTACAAAATATTCCACAGATCCTTTATTTGAGGTTTTCAAAAATGGTGGATATAGTAATTTATATGAAAACATGGGATGACAAAGTTTTGGATTTCCAATAATTGGAATAACAATTGCAGCTATTTTCATTTTAATTTCTGTTAAAAAATTTAAATGAGGTGAATAATGAAAGTAAAAACATTCGCTTCAGTAGAATCTTTTACAGGTGGGGCATTTGCAAGTAGATTGGTTTTAGAACCAGGTGCTTCTAAATATTTCAAAGGTTCATTGGTGACCTACCAAAATGAAATAAAGGAAAAATTAGGTGTTAACACATCAAAAGGTGTGGTTAATTCAGAAACTGCACTTAATATGTCTTTAAAAGGCAAAGAATTTTTTAATGTAGATTTTTGTATTTCATTTACAGGAAATGCAGGACCGACAGTTATGGAAAATAAAGCGGTAGGCGAAGTTTATATAGCTATAAATGATGAAGTTTTTCCTTTATTATTAAGCGGAAATAGAGAACAAATAATTAATCAAGCAGTAGATTTTGCTTATGAAAAATTTCTAAAATTAAAATCTTAAAATAGGAAAATTCAACGTTTTTTCCTATTTTTGTTTTTTTTCAATAGAAAAGCAAATTTTAAGAAATTTTAATAGAGGTGAAAAATATGGAAAATAATAAAATTTTAAAAGAAGCATTAAATGAAATAGAAAAAAAATTCGGTAAAGAATCAATTATGTTATTAGGGGAAAAACCTCCAGTAGATACAGAAACTTTTTCTTCAGGTTCTATAGCTATCGATCATGCTTTAGGTATTAAAGGTTTTCCTAAAGGCAGAATTATCGAAATTTTTGGTCCTGAATCTTCAGGAAAAACAACAATTAGTTTACATGCAATAGCAGAAATACAGAAAAATGGAGGAATAGCAGCATTTATAGATGCTGAACATTCTATCGATCCAACATATGCAAAAAATCTTGGAATAAATATAAATAATTTGATTTTATCACAACCTGATTCTGGAGAGCAAGCTCTCGAAATCGTTGATACTTTAGTGAGAACAGGAGCAATTGATTTAATAGTTGTTGACTCTGTTGCTGCTTTAGTTCCTGAAGCAGAATTAAATGGAGAAATGAGAGATCAAACAATAGGTGCTCAAGCTCGTTTGATGTCAAAAGCTTTAAGAAAAATAACAGGTTCTTTAAATAAAAATAAAACAACTGTAATTTTTATTAATCAAATTAGAGAAAAAGTTGGTGTAATTTTCGGTAATCCTGAAACCACTCCTGGTGGAAGAGCACTTAAATTTTATTCTTCTATTAGAATGGAAGTTAGAAAATCTACACAATTAACAACAGGAAGTGATATAACTGGAAACCTTGTAAAAATTAAAGTAGTAAAAAATAAATTATCTATACCTTTTAAAACAGCAAATGTGGAAATTATTTTTTCTCAAGGAATTTCAAAATATGCTGAAATTGCACAATTAGCTGAAGATTTTGGAATTTTAATAAAAAAAGGTGCTTGATACTCATATAATGGAGAAAATATAGCACAAGGAAAAGTAAATTTAAGATTATATTTAGAAAATTCTCAATCATTTTTTGAAGAAATTAAACAAAAAGTATTAGATAAATTAGAAGAAAATTAAAAATGCTATAAAATATATTTATTATGAAAAAAGAAATAGGTATATTGTTTATTGGAGATGTTTTTGGAACTCCTGGAATAAAATGTATTGAAAAATTTTTACCAGTAGTTAAAGAAAAATATGAAATAGATTTAATTATCGCTCAATCTGAAAATGTTTCAGGAAGAAAAGGACTAAATTCTGAAGACTATGAAAAGATGATGAAAATCGGAGTAAATGTTTTTACACTTGGAAATCATGTTTGAGCAAATGAAGATATATATAAAATTATTGATAATAAAAATGTTTTAAGACCTTACAACGTAATAACAAGTGATTATCCTGGCTCTGGTTCTAGTGTTTTTTCCATAAATGGTTTTAATATTAGAGTCACTTCTATGCTTGGAAAAACATTTAATAAACTAAATTCTCCTTGAAAACAAGAAGAAGCTAATTCTTTTTTTGATGCAATAGATGAAATAATAAGTAAACAAGAAGAATCTGAAGATTTTCATATTATAGATTTTCATGCTGAAACAACTTCTGAAAAAAATGTTTTTGGTTTATATTTAGATGGAAAAGTTGATGCATTATTAGGAACTCATACACATGTTCAAACTAATGATGATAAAAAACTACCTAATGGAACTTTATATATTAGTGATGTCGGTATGACGGGACCAAAAAATAGTGCAATTGGTGCTAATTTTGAAGAAGTTTATGAAAAAATGAGATTTAACAAAAAAGTAAGATTCAAAGTTTCTGATAACGATGTACAATTTAATGCAGTATTTTTAAAATTAAACAAAGAAAATAAAAAATTAAACCAAATAGAAAAAATTTTTTTAAACAAGTAAAACAAAACACAAATCCTTTTTGATTTGTGTTTTTAAATAACTTTATTTTAATTTTTTCTTTTTTCAAAATCAGTAATATATAAGAAATCCACCTAATGTAAAAATGGATAATAAAGCAAAAGTTGTACCTAAAGCTATAGATGTAATATTATTTGTTTTACTAATTTTATCAGTTTGTTTATTTTCAGATGTTTTATTGTAATTGATGATTTCTTCTTTTAGGTTGTCTAAAGAATTTTTATTATAAGATTTATTTATATTAGAAAATAACGAGTTATATAATGATTTGTCTTTTATTGATTCTATTGATTTTCTTAATAAATCTTTATATTCGTTTATGCTTTTTAAGAAATCTGGATTTTGGTAATTATATAGATCATCTAAAAATTTAAGAGATTGCTGATGAGTATTAACGTTTTTATAAACTTGATTCAACCAATCTTGAACTTTTTTTTCTTTAACTAAATTTATCTGTTGTTTTAGATAGTTTTCATCAATTTTTAATTGACTAATAGAACTTTTAATTTCTGTTAAATTGTTAGATATATTAGTTTCTGAAATTTCTAAATTATTTATTTTATTATTTATATTTTTTAATGTTTGTTTATAATTTGCAAAAGTTTCTTTAATAAAATAATCTTTTAAATATAAATAATTATTATCAATATGAGTTTTTAAAGAATCAATTTTCTTTTGTTTTTCTTTTTCATATTCTTTAATAGTTTTATGTAGAATATTTATTTGCTCTTCTATTGAAGAAAAAGTTTTATTTTTATTTTGAATTAAATCATTTGTTTTTTGAATTTCATTTTGAAGATGAGTAAGTAAAGTTGTTCAGTTTTTAAAATCTTCTTTTTTTATGGCTTCAGCTTCAAATAAAATATTTTTTAATTCTTTTAGTTTTTCACCACTTTCATTTAATTTTAATAAATTAATTTTTTCTTTAAAAGAATTGTTAGCAACTAAAAAAGTTGATGGATGAGTTTCGACTGTATCTAGTAATTTTTTCAAATCAGTTGCTACAATATCTAAATTTTTTATTGAATCAGTAGTGTATAAAACTCTCTCCAAGTTAGTATATATGAAATAATTTTCATAAGCTATTGATTTTTGCTTTATAGAGAAAATTAATTGAGATTTTGCTGAATTAATTTCATTTTTAATTTTCTCTAATTTAGAATTATTTATATTAGTACTTTTTGTTAATAATTTTTCAGCATCTGTTATGCTATTTTTATATTTTATAAAGGAATTTTCTGTATAAAATTCATTTATATTAGTTATTTTGTTATCAATTAATTCTTTTATTGGACTATAATCAGCTACTAATTCAGCCTTATTTTTAATAAAGTTTAAATGGTTTTGTAAATCTATAAAAGTAGCATCTAAAAGATATTTGGAATTTAAAGCAATACTTGAGTTTTCCTTTATTTCGTTATATTTATCTTTGTATTCATCTGTTCAATTATCAAAGTTTTCAGGTTGGTTGTTAATAAATTCTCTTAAAGAATTTTTAGCATTGCTGCTATCATTGTTAGAATTGTTCATAAAGGAAATTTCGTTTATATTTGGTTTAAAATCATTCCATTCAATTATTAATTCGATAATTTTTTCATTAATATTAGAAGGTAAGTTAAAAAACATTAAATTATTAACTAATGAACCAATTAAAATTTCTTTTTCAGAGTTACTTTCTAGATTAAACATCCTTGCTTTAAATTGAACATTTTTAGATGTATTTTCACTTAAAATTCTAACCATTTTATTTTTAATATCATCAGAATTTAAAGCAATTTTGATAATTCCGTTGGAATTTGTAGGAATAAAACTTGTTGTCAAATCTTTATCAAACATAAGATTAGGATTACTATCTAGGCTAGTTCCGGATAAGTTAAAATCGTACTCATCTTTTGGCGAACTTTGATCATTGATGATAATTTCATTTATTTCTAATTTTTTATTTTCTGGATAATTATGAGTTATTTTTAGTCTTAAATATCTTACATTTAATAAGTTTAAATCAGAAGATTCTCAATATTTAAAATCAGGATATTTAGGATCGTTTAAACCAAAAGTGGTTTCAGATAGTTTTGCATTATTATTTATTGAATCATCGCTAATATCAAAAGCTTTTGTTCAAGTGATTTTATCACTAGAAACTTCAACACTTATAAATCTTGGAAAATCATAACTTTCTTTAGAATTGAAAATTTTTATTGAATCAATATCGATATTTTTAGATAAATCATATGTTACAAATTTTCCATCACTTGGATTTTCAAAAACTCTACTTGTATTGATATTGTTGTCAAATTCAACCTTTTTATCGATATTTTTAGAATTTAGATTAGTGTCTATGATTTTTCCAAATTCAATCTTATTTTCTGTATAAACGACTAATTTTTGAAAAGAAATTTCTTGACTAACCTCTGAAATATTTCTAATAATTAAGTATCTAGCTTTTGTATTTGTGTCTATATTGTTAGCATCTGTAATTTCTGTTCATATTACACCATTTATGGAATAGAACAATTTTAAGTTTGGATCATTTAACTGATTTTCTATTTGTTTGAGTTTATATATTTTTTTAAAATCAATCCCTATATACTCATTTGATTCTAATGTATAAGTTTGGTTTTGACTTAAATCAGCATTTAATAAAGTAAATTTATTATTTTCTACAAGAACATTGAAATTATTTCTTTTATTTTTGTTGGACACAAAAACATTTTCATTTGTAGGAACTTCTTTATTAATGATATCAACTGATTTTAATGCTCATCAAGTTAAAGAATTTCTAGTAGAAATAATTCTAATTCCATTCATTTTTCCTGAATTTTCAGGAATAGCAATTGAAATTTCATCATTGTTATTGGAATTAATTTCTTGCGTTAAATCTGTATAAGTGTTATTAATAATTTTTTGAATTTTAAAATGATTTAAAGTATTACCTTCTTTTTGTAATAATCTTACTGCTTTAATTTCTCTGTAATCATTAAATAAAATATCTAAATAGTCATTTTCTTTAATGGTTCCATTATCGTTTATACGGGAAATTAAGGCATATGTGGAATCATCTTTATCAGTTATATAATCAAAAAGATTGTTTTTAGATTCATTATTAACGGTTTCGCTATTGGCAATTTGTAAATTTGGACTTTTGATAGTAAATTCGGGTTTTAATGATTTTTGTTCTCCGCCTGCTACAAAAGTTCCAAGACGTCACCAAATAGGTCTGGAAACATCATTAACTATTCTTAGTTTATCTGTGAAACCAATTCCAGAAATTATTTGTCTTTTTTTATTATTTAAATGATATGAACCAAATTGTTTTCAAGAATTTGAATCATAATCAAAATATTCAATATGAAAATCAGTTAGAGTATCTGATTCTTTTGAAGCACCTTGCTCAACTAAAACTTTTGTAATATACCTTCTAGAAGGGTATGAAATAGAAACAGCAGCATTTTGTGCAAAATTACCTGAACCATTAGATGTAATTCATCATTCTGTATTTTCGTTGTTATCTAAAATATTTTTTGAATTACCGCCGTGAGTTTGTAAATTTGGAGAATCCGTTTGATTAAAGACTCCGTCCTTGAATCATTCATAAATAGAGTCTTTTTCGTCATAATCATTTATTACAAAATTAAATAATCTTATCCATCCATTGTCGCTGTTATCTTGTAAATTTCTAACTCTTACTGATTTTACATTTGGAATATTTAAATTTTCAATAGTTATAGGATTAAAATTTCCTCTATTAGAAACGTAAGCATCTCCAATGCTTTTTCATTCTTGTTCACCATCTTGGAGATATTCAAAAACAAAATTATAAAAATGATCTGCTCCACCACCCATTTTTAGATAAATTTTGTTTAAAGTTATAGGACTGGAAAATTCTGAACCTATATATTCATTAGCATTAATTCTATTGTTGTTACCATCAAATACTGCGACTGATTCATTTGATTTTTTGAATATATTCTCTATAGACACACCTAAAGAAAGATTGGAATTATTACCTCTATTACTAATAAATTTTTGAGTTACACTATGAATATCTTTATTTATTAAAATTTCTGAAGAATTTTTTAAATATATTATTATCTTTTCAAGATAAGGAATAAATTTATCAAATTCTCCATTTATTTTTATATTTGAATCACTAAAAACCATTGTTTTAGCTTGATTCAACATTTTTTCAGTTATTACAAGATTTTTACTAGATTCTGAAATTATATTATGACTTTTATATACAATTGAGTTAACTAAATTTAAAAAACTATTTGATAATAATGATAATTTTGTTAATCAAGGTTTTAAAGATGTTATAAAATCATTATTTAAATTTAACAATAATTTTACATTACTATCAAAATTTTGAAACATAGTTTTCAATTCATTTAAATCTGATTCAGTAATGTTTTTATTTTTGATTTTTTGAATCAAAACATCAAATAAAGCACTAAAATTCTCATTTTGATTTTGGTTAATAATATATTTGTAAGTTTCTAAAAATGCCTGAATTGAATTATCATTTATTGAATTTACTTTTAAAATATTTTTAATTATATTTTTTTGTAAGAGTTCTTTATTTTGAATATTATATAAAAATTTAAGATTAAATTGTTTAAGATAAAAATCATTAACTTGTGTATTATTTGAAACAGTTACAATATAAGAATTTAATTTTTCTAAAAAATTATTTTCAATATTATTATCAATAATATTTCATTTAATAGTTCCTTTATTATAGGAACTTATGGTATTAAACATAATATTAGCTTTTTTACTAGTTACACGATTAAAACTATCAATAAATTCATTATTAAAATTGTAGTGATTTTCTTTTCCTGTCATTACAATTTTTATTTTTTCATTAAAATTAGAAACATAATTAGGAATAGATTCATCACTAGAATTGTTTAAAAAGTAGTAAATGTTGTCGTTTAAATCATAATTTTCTTTTATTTCTGTAAGTCAATTTGTTAAATCATTTAAAGATTTTACTTGAAGATCGGTAGTTAAATTATTTTCAGAAGAAGCAACAAATCCAAAAGATTTAATTCCTATATTAATTAATTGTTTAAGTTTTCCTTTTAAAATTTCTAAATCAGAACTATAATTATCGCCACCATTTATAGTTTCATATTGAAAAAAATCAATATTGTAAATAAAATCAATATTATGTTTTTGTGCAAAATTAGAAAGTTCTTTTATATTCTGAAGTTCCTTTTCAGAATATAATTCTCTTCATTTTTCGCTATTTTTAGGATTGTTTTTATCAAAGAAAGAATAAATATTAAAACCATTTTTGCTAGAAATTTGAATATTTTCTTTAATTGTTTCCATACTTAAATTTAAATCATCATAAATGGCCCTGTTAGGAATGTCAAAAAAATCATTTAATTTAAAATTTTGAATAGCTAAATTATCACTATTTTCAATAATATCTTGAATTTTTTGAATACCATAGTATATTCCTCTATCGTTTTGTGCTGTTAAAAAGAAAATATTTGCATCATTACTTTCAATAAAGTATTCATCATTATGATTAGTTTGAAATTCAAAAGAAACAGAATAATTTTTAAATAAAGAATCTATATAATCATTTTTTGTACTTGAGTTTGAAATAACAATATTGGTCTTATTCTCTTCTATTTTAGAAGAAATGGAAATATTAAATTCTTTTGCTTTTAAAAAATCTATTAAAGAATTTAATTCATCATTAATTTTGCTTTCACTAGTTACAAAATTGATATCCTTTTTTATTACTGTGTAACTATCTTTATATTGAATATTTTTAGCTAAAATATTTAGGTTAAAATTGTAAATATCACTCTTTTGATTATCTGTATTTTGCTCTGCAGAAAGGAAAAATGAAAGAGGAATTATTGGTGATAAAACAAAAGAAGATTTGATTATATTTTTAATTTTTATTTTCATAAAAACTCCTATAATTAAAAATTATTTTTGATAAACTTAAAAAATATAAAATTTATATTTTTATTGCAAGATTGGTGATTTTAATATAATTACTTATATTTTAATTATAATGAATATATTTAAAATTAACCAAAAAAATGATTTTTATATAAAAAAAATGTAATTTTTTGATAATTTTTAATCGAATAGATAAAAAGTGTTAAAATTTTTAATATGAAAAAGAGTGCTAAAAAAACAATATTAATTCTTGCTCTTTTAGGAACTACATTAACATCTGCTTCGCTCTCTACATATTTTTTTGTAACTTCTAAACAAAGTAAGAATGATAATAAAGATCATAAAAATGACTTATCTAATTTAAATAATTTTCATTTTAATACTAATGAAAATTCTAAAAAAGATGTTGTAGATAAAAAAGATAATTCTACACAAAATGAAAATAAAGAAAATGTTAAATTTTTTAATTTTTCCATTTTAAAAAAAGATGAAAATCTTTTAATGTTATCTATGAATTTTTCAGGATTTAAAACAATATCCACAAAAAAATTTAAATTAAAATTATTGGATAACAATAAAATAGAACAAACTGTAGATAGCTTTACAATTAATGAGCAAACTAAAACACTTAGTTTTTATATGAAAAACCTAACTAAAAATAGAAATTTTGATGTGCAGTCAGTTGTTATTGAAGAAAACGAAAATAAAGAAATTATCAATATAAAAGGAATTTCGATCACATCTCAACCTTCATTAACACAAATAAATTTTAAAAATAGTAAAATATCAAATTTAAGTGAAAATTCAGCAATTTTAAATTTTGAATTAGATTCAAAAGATGGAATAATGATAGATGATAATAAGCAATTAGAACTTAAATTTAGTTATAAGCAAAATAATTTAAGAAATTATATTATTTATAAAGGAACTTTAAACGAAATACAAGGAAAAACCTTTATAAAAGTAAATTTAAATAATTTATCATCTGGACAAACTTATTATCTTGAAGATATAAAATTTGTTAAAAAACCAGAAGAGTTATTTAAAAATATCAATAATAATTTTGACAATAATATTTATAATTTGCACTCTAATAATCCTTCAAACTTCCTTTTTAAATTCAAGACTTATTCTGATACTCATTTTAAATCCAATGCTAAATTTGATTTAAAAATTTCTAGTAAACTAAATGCAAATCCTTTTGAAAATGAAAATAGTGAACTTACATATGTTTTAAATGGAGTAGTTTTAGATACAAGAAAAATTGAATTAAGTAAAATTAACGATAGTATAAAATTAAAATTTACTAAAAATAATAATGGACAAAACGAAGAAATATATGCTTCTGATTTAGAATACGATGAAGATAATAATTCTTTATCTTTTAAAATACAAAATTCCCAAAAAGGGGAAGATTATGTTTTAGAAGATGTTTCCATCAAAAATAAGGGAGAATCTTCTTTTCAAACTTTAAATATTGATAGCGTTAATAGGGAATTTAATGTGGAATTTCCTTTATCTAAAACTTTAGAACCCGATTTAGTAAATTCTAGTGCTTGAGAAAAATCACAATATAAAGACTATGTTTTTGTGGACTTAAAATTAAAAAATAACTGAAATAATCAAGAAATTACTAATCTTCTTAATGATTTGTTTTCAAACAATTTTGACCAACAAAAAAGTAAATCTATAAAAAATGCTTTAGTAAATTTGATAGAAAACAATTATGAAAAACTTATTGATAATTATGGAATAAAAATTGATAATAAGGCAGTAATTTTAAGATTATCAATAAGTGATAAATCAAATTTTTATACAGAAGATAATGGAATATTTTATTTTGTACTAAATAATACGGCTTTAGTACTAAAAAATACAAGTGACATTGATGAAAAATTTGAAATAGCCAATAAAAATAATTCAAAAAACATAATAGTGCTAAAAAACCCGTATATTAGTCACAATATTAAGGGAAAAGTAATTGAAAATGAACACTTTAAATTAAAAAGACTTTCTAGTGAAACATTATTTAAACACAATGAAGATCACTCACACTCCTATCGTATTCCAAGTGTTATAAAATTAGCAAATGGTGATTTAGTAAGTTCTGCTGATAAAAGAATTGAAAGTGAAAGGGACTATAATAACTCTATTTCTCAAGTAGTTAAAATTTCAAAAGACAATGGTAAAACTTGAAGTCAAAATTATGATGTAGTCAAAATTGTAGTTCCAAAAAGAAACAATGGTGGAATTGCAATAGATGGAATAATTAGCGAAATAAAATATTTAGATACCACTAGCAATAGTTATAAACATAAATTACAGTTAATTTTCGATGTTTTCCCTGGAAAAGATACATCTGTTGTCAACTTAAAAAGGGGAAATCCTTGATTTTACGTTGGAAATAATGCTTATTTAAAACTATGAACTAAACTCAACGATCCTAACTCATTTGATTCTAGAGTTTCAGTCTTGAAAGAAGTAGATGGAAGAAAAAATTGATTCAGAAGATACATTTTACCAGCAGGAGTTGGATTTAATAGTAGCTTTACAGAAAGAACTGTTTTAGAAGAAACTAACACATATGTGGATTTAAGTTATCACAGTGACACAAGAACCATCACTGGTTCGGTTTATGAAAATGTTCAAGAAACTGATTTTGATAATCCAGAAATTTTAAATTCTAAAAAAACAATCCACAGTGTTCTTGATGAACCATACAAAAGTGGAGCGGTTAGACCAGAATATGCAATTTACGCTCTTGCTCTTAATAGCCACGTTGCATCTTTAGAAAGTTTTGATGGCGGTCAAACATGAACTAACTTGACTTGAATGGATGAAAAATTTAGTAGTTCGAGAAACGAACATCCTTTTGTTGGAACTGGAGTAGGAAATGGAATTCAATTACACCATCAACAAAATTCTAATTTAAATGGAAGAGTAATTATACCTATGTATTCACTTTCAGACATGTTTTTATTATATAGTGATGACAATGGTCAAACTTGAAATGAAATTAGTAAACCTACCGGTTTTAAAGCAAATTTATCAGAATCATCCCTAATAGAAGCTAATGATGGAGCAATTTATTGATTTTTAAGAAACGCAGGTGGATGAAGCACAGACAGAAACAAATTTTATGTTTCTAAAAGTATAGATGGTGGTTTAACTTGAAGTTCTCCAGATGGAAATTCTTTGGCAAAAGGTAAGGATATAGTTATTGATCAAAACTATGATGGAAATGTTTTTTCAGGTATTAGTTATTTTAATTGAAAAAATAAAGATTACTTTTTATTTGCTTTACCAAAAACAGTTGCTAGAAGAAATGGAGCACTTTTCATAGCTAATAGTAATTTTGATCAAATAACCGAATTATTTAAATATGATGATGAACAAAAAGAACATTTTGCATACAATTATCCTTTAGTGGTTAACCAAACAAATGATTATATAGATTTTATTTCTTTATATGAATCTTCTCAAATTTTTAAAATTTTTAATGGAGGATTTGATGGTGCAAGAGAGCAAGGTGAAGAAATACAAATCGATAGATTTAGATTATGAATAAAATAGTAATTTCAATTTACTATATATATAATATAAAAGACATAAAAAAGAAAAAAATTTCACAAAAATATTTTGATTTTTTCAAAAATATTGTAGAATAATAAAGCAATTTAATTTTGCGACACTTTATAAAAAATAAAAAAAACATAAAATATTTGGTTTTTTTGAAAAAAGTGTTATAATTAAACTTGTATGATTTTCACGCAAAATCATTATGAAAATTAGATCTTTCAAAACTAGATGCAATAACCATAATAAACACACAAATCAATTTCAAGAGTTTGATCCTGGCTCAGGATGAACGCTGGCTGTGTGCCTAATACATGCATGTTGAACGAAGCAGTGCTTGCACTGACTTAGTAGCGAATGGGTGAGTAACACGTACCTAACCTACCTTTAAGATTGGGATAACTACTGGAAACAGTAGCTAATACCGAATAGGGGTTTTCTTCGCATGAAGAAAATTTAAAAGAAGCCTCAAAGCTTCACTTAGAAATGGGGGTGCGGAACATTAGCTAGTTGGTAGGGTAAA
>NZ_JBTGVC010000004.1:0-44292 GCF_054343375.1 Mycoplasma sp. Z386 | reverse complement strand
ATGATTTTTCATATTGTAATTATACCATAATAGAAAGATTTTCAAAGAAAAAAATTTTTTTTTTAATACATAGTATTAAATATGCGAAAAAAAATAAAAAAATCCCGTCAACTGGGAAAGACGGGATATAAAGGAGAATTTATGAAAAAAAGATTTAAATCAGTTTTATTATTAGGTTTACCAACATTAACAACCGTTTTTGCAGTTGTTTCATGTTCTAATCCTGCTAAAACTACTAAAGAAACTAATCAATCATTAGATTATACAACTTATGGAATTACTAAAGCAAACCAAGTAAAAGAAAGAGTATTAGAATTCCCTGCTGCAAGAGGTGAAAATAGAATGGATGAAAACGGAGTTTTCTCATTCCACTTACATAATACACCAGTACAAGGTGTTTCAGGAGAGTGAACAGCTTTTGCAACAGAAGTAAAATCATTAACTGATAACACTCTTGTAAAAGGCGCAAATGGAAAACCAGTAGTAAAAAAAGCTATGGCTATGGCAAAAGAAGTAGATGCTTCCAAAGATTTTCCATTAGTATTTTCATGAACGGGTGATAATAAACTTACAGAAGGAAAATTTTATACATTCATTTTTTGAAAAAATGATGGAACAGAAAAAATTACTTTCAAAAATGATTTTATTAAAGAAAATAAAGATATTTTCCCTGCAACTTCAATTAAAACAATTACTAACTTGTCAATTGATTTTACTGCACCAGAATATGGAGTAACTAAACTTACAACAAGCACTATAAAAGAAAGACAATTACAATTCCCGGCTGCTAGAAGTGAAAACGTATTAGATGCAAATGGTATATTTACTTTTAAATTACATAATACACCAGTACAAGGTGTTAAAGGAGAATGATTAGCATTTGCAACAGAAGTAACTTCATTACATGATAATACTTTAGTAAGAGATGCTAATGGAAAACCAATAGTTAAAAAAACTATGGCTATGGCAAAAGCTAATGCAGATGTAGTTAATGAAAACGCTTTAGAATTTTCATGAACAGGTGATAATAAACTTACAGAAGGAAAATTCTATACATTTATTTTCTTTGCTAAAGATGGAACTGAAAAAATAGTATTTAAACCAGAATTTATAGTTGAAAGCAAAGACACATTTGAAGCGATAAAAGGAACTTCTACAAGAAAATCAAATTCCACTGAAACAATGCATTCAATGGATAAATCAAATATGATGATGAATGATTCTAGTGATAAAACACCAAAACAAAATCCTAATACTTCAAAAGATATGATGCACTCTGATTCTAACAGTATGGAAAAAAATAAAACCACATCAGATAATTCAATGATGATGAATGGTGACCAACACCAAGATTCACCACAACCAATGAAAAATTCATAATATTTATAATTTAAATTTTATGAATTAATTCATTTTTTTGTTTTAAAATAAGAGTTTTTATGCACTTTTTTACTTTTTTTCTTGAAAAATGTAAAAATTGTATTATAATTATTATGTAATAACTAAAAAGTTATTACAATATAGTAAATGCACATTATTAAAAAAACAAATCTAGAATACCCTTTTTAGGGTATTTTTTATCTTGTATATACAAAATAAAAGGAGAAAAATGAAAAAAAATTTAAAATTATTCTCTAATTTTAGTAATTTAATAGCAATATTTATAACTAGTAATAGAAAAAATAAAATTAAAATTGATAATTTAGGTTAATATGAAATTATATGTTTTAATCCCTTTAGCTGTAATCTTTTTTGTTGTTACTTTTTTAATATTGTTATTTGTATATCCTATTTTAATAAGAAAATATTGTGCTAAAATTAGAACATTAATACAAGATAATTATTTTTCTCTTAAAACTTTAGTTACAAATAAAGAAAAAATAGAAAAAAATATTTACTTTAAATTTAATCGTTATAATACACGATCATATATTGGATTGCTTCCTATTTGATATTTTTTGTTTTTGATTATATTTTCTGCAATTTTAAAGGTTTTAGAAGTTGAAGATAGTTTTTACTTTTCATTTACTTGAAAAGTTATATGAATATCATTTATAATTATTTTTTCATTAACTTTGATTTTAGAAATTTTGATATTTATTTTTATTTATAGTTTGATACAATATACAAGAAAAATTGTTATCTTCAATGAAATAATTCTTACTAAAAAGAAAATTTTTAGAAAAGAATTCATTTTTGTTGATGAATATGAAAAATTACCTCAGAAAAAACAAAATCCAAATTATTTAATATTTTTTAAAATGGATTTAAAAACAGAAAATTTTTATAGAGATTTCATCAAACATTTTTCCAAACCAAAAACTGTAAATGACTTTAAAGAAATTTTTAGTCAAATCGAAATTCAATATAAATCAAGAAATGACAATTTTTATTTACCATTTATTGATGAAATTATTTATGATATACATTTTAAAAAAGATTTTCCAAATGTAAAAAAATTTTTAAAATGAGCTTCAAAAATAAAATAATTAAATATCTTGTATTTTCCCTAAGATATTTTTTATTTATGTGATAGAATAATTATGTATGGGGGTGTACTGGCTTCGACATATATAAGTAATATTAAAACTCAGTAGTGTAGTAGACTATAATTACTTCTAGGCTTTTCTAAATGGAAAAGAAAATAAAAAATCAGAAGTAACATTTAACATGTTAGCTTCTGCAAATTCAAATCTAATTTTTGCTTAATTAAAAATTAGTTAAAAAATAAGATTTTCCTTTGATTTTATTTTTTAAGTTTTTTAAAAGGATATTTAGATAGATTTAACTAAAATCTAAAGAAATTTATAGTTAAATAAATTAGATTCTTTTTGTTAGTTTTAGACTAATTTATTATAAAAACTAAATAAACTGTAAACTTTTAATAAAGCTTATGTGTGGACCCGGGTTCAACTCCCGGCATCTCCACCATTTTTTATTTTTTTATTTCAAGCATTTTTTCATATTTAATGCTTGTATCATAATAAAAAGCATTGTTGTCTTCAGGATTATTACTATCACTAACTCTATAATAAATTGTATTTGTTTTTGAATCATAACTTAAAAAATGATAGTATTGTTTTTTATAACCGCAAGATAGGCTGTTTTCTTCATCATAATGAGATTTTCAACTGAAAATTTCATTAAAAGTTTTTTTAATTTCTAATTCATTCATAACAAAATCATTATAACACTTAAAAAATAAAAAAATTAAAAAATGAACTTTAAAAAGAAAAAAATCCATTTTTTTGAAGTTTTTTAATTTAAAGTATAAAAAATAGGACTAAATCCTATTTATATTTATGAATTTTATATAGTTTTTACTAATTTTTCTTTAGATAAATCAATTCCATCTGTTTTATTTCTTTGAATATGATAAATTTCAATAGGAACATTACTATTAGTATGAATTCCTTTTTTTTGCTCTCTTATAAAATGAACAATATCTTTTTCTATATCTTCCAGAGAATGTCCTTGAGCAATTACTTCTTTTGTAGATTTTAAAATGGCTTTATATTGATACATATTTACCTCTTTCTTTAATATCTATACAATAAAATTATAAAACTTTTTACAGTAATTTTTAAAAATATAATTAAAAATAACTATACAAATATAAAAAAATAAGTTTTTTTAATTTTTATATAAAAAACCATAATAAAAATCAAAAAATTTATTATAATTTAAAATAAATTATTACATACATATTTAATTCAATAAAATAAGGAGATAAAATGGCTGGACATTCAAAATGAGCTAATATTAAACATAGAAAAGGTGCTCAAGATGCAATAAGAGGAAAAATTTTTGCTAAATTTTCGAAAGAAATAATGGTTGCTGCAGCTAAAGGTGGTGGAGATATAGATACAAATCCAGCTTTAAGATTAGTAGTTTCTAAAGCAAGAGCAAAATCAATGCCTAAAGCTAATATTGAAAAGGCAATTGCAAAAGCAACAGGTGCTTCAAAAGAAGGCATTGATTTTAAAGAAGTTATTTATTCAGGAACTTTAGCAGGTGGTGTAACATTTTTGGTTATTTGTTTAACAGATAATATGAACCGTATTACAGCAAATATTCAAGCACTATTTAAAAAAGCAGGAGGGCAAGTTGGAAAACAAGGTTCTATCCCTTATGTTTTTGATCAAAAAGGTGTTTTAGAAATTGAAAAAAATCTTGCAAATGAAGAAGAATTGATGTTATTTTCTTTAGAAAATGGAGCAGAAGACTTTAAATCAGAAAATGAATATTATGAAATTTATTGTGAACCATCAAAATTTTTAAGTTTAAAAACAGCATTGGATAAACAATACAATTTTGAATATAAAACTGCAGAAGTAACTTATATCCCAAATCAAGAGGTTCAATTAGATGAAGAAAAAACAAAAAAATTATTAGAACATATTGAAAAATTTGAAGACGATGATGACATCCAAGAAGTATTTCATAATATGGATTTATCTGTTCTTTCTGAAGAAGAGTAAAAAATGAAATCAATATCTAGTAAAAAATCAAGAAAGCAATATAGAATTGAGTTAATTTCTGTAATTTATTCTTATGAGTTACAAGATCTTGTAATTGAAAGTAATCGAATTTTTGAGAGTAAAGATTTAAATAAGCAACAAATACAAACATTAGAATTAATAGAAAAACAGTATTTTTTCCATAAAAAAATTATTAGTTCATTTTTTAAAGAAAATGTATTATGAAATAATGTAAAACCTTTAATTAGAGCAATTTTATTGATGGGTGCTTTTGAATTAATGTATTTGGATAAAAGAATAGTAATTAATGAATTCGTAGAAATAACAAAGGATTTTACTTTAGAAGAAGATACAGATTATAAATTTGTGAATGCTATTTTAGATAAAGTAAGTAAAGAATATGAAAAACAATTTAAAATTGAAAAAAATTAATTCTTTAATTAAAAAAAATAATTATGAAAAAGAATATAAATACATTTTTAGTAATAAAAAAATGTATTTTTTAATTACAAAGTTAGCTTTAATATTTAATTTAAAAATTGATATAAAAGAGATTTATGAACAAGAAATTTCATTGATTAAAAAGTTTAATTCAGAATCTTTTATATGGATATCAGAACAAATACTTAATACAGATGAAATTTTATGTAAAATAGATAATAAAAAAATTTCTACTTATTTGTCTAATTTCCTTTATTTTCGTGTAAAAATAGATCACAATAATATTTTTGAGTTTGAAAAAGAAAGTAGAAAAAAATTTAATTTTTTTGCAAATGAATTGATGGAATCAACTTGTAATTTTAACTATTATATAACTAAAATTTTAGAGGTAGCAAAATAAAAATGTCTAAATTAACTCTTTTACAAATTTTAGAGCAAAAAAATCTTAAAAATGCTGAAACTCTTATTAGGATGGGTAAAGTCAAAGTTAATGGTGAAATTATTTTTATTCCAAGTACTAAAATTTCTTTTGAAAAAGATAAAGTAGAAGTTTTTGAAGAAAAAAAAGAATGAGTTTCTAGAGGGGCTTATAAATTGCTAGAAGCTATTAAACTTTTTAATTTAAATTTTCAAGATAAAACAGTTTTAGATATTGGTTCTTCAACTGGTGGATTTACAGAAGTTAGTTTAAAACATGGTGCAAAAAAAGTTTATTCATTGGATTCTGGAACAAACCAACTTGACTACTCATTAAGAACGAATACAAAGGTAATTCCTTTAGAAAAGACAAATTTAAAGTCAATTTCATTTGAACTTTTTAAAGAAAAAATGGATATCATAGTTTGTGATGTTTCTTTTATAAGTTTAAAAGAAGTGTTTAAGGTAATAAAAGAAATCGTGACATTAAATACAGATATTATGTTATTGATAAAACCACAATTTGAAGCAAGTAGTAAATATGTGGAAAAAGGTGGTTATGTTGACGAAAAGTATCATCAATTTTTAATAAATAGAGTTGTTGAATACGGAAAAGATAATGGTTTTGAACTTATAAAAATTTTCAAATCGCCAATTTTAGGCAATAAATCTAAAAATATAGAATATATAACTTTATTTAAAAGGAGTCAATATGAATAACTACAAAAAATTATTTCCTATGTTATCAAAAATAACATATTTTGATAATGCAGCTTTAGCTCAAAAACCTTTATCAGTAATAGAAGCGGGTGTAGATTTTTATTCAAATTACTCAATAAGTACTAGAACATCAGATTCAAAAATAGGAATCCAGGTTTTAAAAAAAGTGGAAACTGTTAGAAAAAAAATTGCCAAACTTATAGATGCTAAAAAAGATGAAATTATTTTTACATCAGGAACAACTGAATCGATTAATGTATTTGCATTAATGTCTAAACAACTTTTAAAAGCAAATGATGAAATCCTTTTATCATTTTATAATCATTCTTCTAATATAGTTCCTTGAATCGAAATAGCTAAAGAGTTAAATTTAAAAGTAAAATATTCAAAAAACCTTTTAGAAGATATTAATAAAAATACTAAAATTATTTGCTATTCTCAAGTTACAAATAACATAAACCAAAATTTTAATTCTACTGAAATTTATAAAAAAGCAAAAGAAGTAAAAGCAATAGTGTTCAATGATGCTGCTCAAGCAATTGCTCATGACAAAGTTTCTTTTAAAAATTCAGATATAGTAGTTTTTAGTGCAAATAAAATGTATGGACCTACAGGTTTAGGAGTTTTAGCAATAAAAAGTAAAATTTTAAATAAAATTAACCCTGTTATTTTTGGTGGTGGAGCAGTTGAAAAAATAGATAAATCTAATAATTGAACTCGAAAAAGCGGAATTAGTGCTTTTGAACCAGGAACTATGAATTTAGCGGCAATTTGACAATTAGATAAAGCAATTGATTTAATTAACGAAGTTTCAATTGAAAAAATTCATAATTTAAATTTAGAAGTAGCTAATTATTTATATGACCAATTATCAACAATTGAAGGTATAAATATATCATCTAAAAGGGGTGATTTTATAACTTTATTTAACATAAAACAATATGCACCACAAGATATAGCTTCTTATTTAGGTCATAAAGATATATATGTTAGAAGCGGAAATTTTTGTTCAAAACTTCTTTCTGAAGTAGAAAATGAAAATAATTATGTAAGAATTTCTGTAGCTTTTTATAATGATAAAACAGATGTAGATAAATTAGTACAAGCACTAAAAGAAGGAGGAGACTTTTTAAGTTTTATATAAAATGGACGCAAATCAAAAAAGAAAATTAATAATGGATCATTACTCTAATGCAAAAAATAAAGTTGCAGAATTACCAAACTGAAATAATAATTATTTACATAGTTCTAATTGTGTTGATGAAATTTGATTAGCACTTAATTTACAAGAAAATACAGTAATAGATGCTAAATTTAAAGGTATAGGCTGTGCAGTTTTTTTATCTTCAGCAGATATTTTTCTTGACATTATAAAAAACAAAACAATTATAGAAATTAAAGAAATCATCGAAATTTATAAAAGTTTAATAAATCAAAAGAAAAATGTTGATAATTTAGAAAAAATAGGAAATTTAGTGGCGTTTAATGATGTTAAAACTCACTTAAATAGGCTAGAATGTGCTTCAATGATTTATAAAGTAGTGCTAGATAATATTGAATCATGAGTAAATAAAGGAAAATAAACAAAAGAAAGAAACTTAATTTAACTTCTTTCTTTTTATATTGAAAAAATTTGGTAAAATTTAATATATAAAATTTAAAAAATAAAAAAGCACTATAATGAATTCATTTGGGTGTGCTTGAGAAAAGTGCCAAATGTTCGAAATTATAGGAAGAATAACAAATAAAAAGAGGAAAAAATGTCAGAAAAAAAAGAAATGCATCACAATGCAAAAGAAACACATTCTCAATCAAATGAAAGAGAAATTGTTTCAAAACAAAAATTATTAGAAGCTGGAACTTATTTTGGTCACAAAGCTTCACAATGAAATCCTAAAATGAAACCATACATTCATACAAAAAAATTAGGAACACATATTATTGATATCTTAAAAACTCAAAGAGCTTTAGAATTTGCTTACAAATTAGTTTATAAAGCAGCACAAAAAGGAGCTTCATTTATTTTTGTTGGAACAAAAAGACAAGCTAAAAAAGCAGTTGAAGAGCAAGCTTTAAGAACAAATTCAATTTATGTTTCTGAAAGATGATTAGGTGGAACTATTACAAATAATAGAACTATTTTTTCAAGAGTTAGACAAATGGAAGACTTAGAAAAATTAGCAGAAACTAACTTTGAAGGTTACACTAAAAAAGAAGGAGTTTTAAAAACTAAAGAACTTCAAAAATTACACAAAAATCTTCAAGGGATTAGGGAGATGAAAAGACTTCCAGATGTAATGATTATTGCTGATCCTAAAAATGATTTAATTGCTATTAAAGAAGCAAAAAGAAAAGGAATTAAAGTTATTGGTATTTTAGATACAGACGCAGATCCAGAATGAGTAGATTTTGGAATTCCTGCAAACGACGATTCTGTAAAATCAATTACATTAATTTTAACAATTTTAGCAGATGCTATTGTTGCTGCTAAAAATGGAAAACAATTATTTGCATATCAAGAAGATGAAAAAGTTATTTTACCTGAAGATCCAGAAAAAGAAAAAAGAGAATTTCAAAGAAGAAATAACTTCAAAGAAAATGCAAATAAAGTAGAAAAAGTTGAAAAGGAGTAAATAATGGAAAAAGTTAATACAATGGCTCTTATAAAAGAGTTAAGAGAAAGAACAGATGCTCCTATGGTGGATTGTAAAAAAGCTTTAGAAGCTTCAAGTTGAAGTGTTGAAAAAGCAATTTTATGATTACAAGAAAACGGAAAAGCTAAAGCAGCTAAAAAAGCAGGAAGAATTGCTGCAGAAGGTTTAGTATCAGTAGCAACAAATGGAAAAGCTGCTGTAGTTTTTGAAGTAAATTCAGAAACAGACTTTGTTGCACAAAATAAGCAATTTATTGATTTAGTTAATAAAATAGGTCAAGTGCTTTTAAAAGGGGATTTTTCTTCTAATGAAGAAGCAACTCATTTAAAAGATGAAAACGGAAAAACAATTGAAGAGTTATGTGTTGATGCAACTGCAACAATTGGTGAAAAAATTGCTTTTAGAAGAGCTAAAAAATTATCTGCATCTGAATCACAAAGAATTGGTTCATACATTCATACAAACGGAAGAGTTGCATCATTAGTTTTAATTAACGGAGAAAATGAAGAAGCTGCTAAAAATGTTTCAATGCACGTTGCTGCTATGAATCCAGAGTATGCTCTTGTTTCACAAGTTCCAAGTTCTGAAGTTGATAAATTAACTAAAGAATTTACTTTAGAAATTGAAAATGATCCAAAAAATTCTAAAAAACCAGAGAACATTAAACAAATGATGATTAATGGTAAAGTTGAAAAAGAACTTGCTAAAATTGTTTTAGAATTACAAGAATTTGTAATGGACAGCAGTTTTAAAGTTAAATCATATTTAGATTCTAAAAAATCTTCTTTACTAGAAATAGTTCGTTTTGAAGTTGGGGAAGGTATTGAAAAACAAGAAACTGATTTTGCTGCTGAAGTAGCTGCACAAGTAGCTGAAGCAACAAAAAAATAATATTTTAAAAAATTAGGACAAAAATATTTCCTAATTTTTTATTAATAAATTTAAAAAAAGGATTTTATAAATAAAATGGAAATTGACAAAAGAATAAAAAAAGTGTTATACACAAGAGAACATCTTGAAAAAACAATAAAGGAATTAGCTAACTGAGTTAATGAAACATATAAAGAGTCCAAGGATTTAGTTATTATAGGTTTACTAAAAGGTTCATTACCTTTTCTTGCTCAATTAATTAAAGATATAAAAGTTGATCATATTATTGATTTTATGACTTTATCTTCATATGCAGGTGGGCAACAATCAACTGGATCTGTAAAAATAATTATGGATTTAGCTCATGATATTGTTGGGAAAGATGTTCTAATTACAGAAGATATCATTGATTCAGGGATAACAATTGAAAAAGTTGTGGAATTATTAAAAGCTAAAAAACCAAAAAGTTTAAGAGTTTTAACTTTATTGAATAAACCAAGCGGAAGACAAACAAATTATAATCCAGATAAATTTGGTATTGAAGTTCCTAATGAATTTTTAGTTGGTTTTGGGTTGGATGTAAAGGAAAAAATGAGAAATTTACCATATATTGGAGTTTTTGATGAAAAAAGTTTTGATGATATGTAAATATTCTTATATAATTAAATAATATGAAAAAAATAGTAATTGTTGAGTCACCAAATAAAATTAAAACAATTCAAAAATATTTAGGAACCGATTATCAAGTTATGGCTTGTAATGGGCATATTTTTGAAATGAAAACAAGCGGTATTTACGGTTTAGGGATCGATTTTGAAAATTGAGAACCCATTTATAAAGAAGATATAAAGAAAAAAACTATTATTAAAGAATTGAAAAAAGCTGCAAAAGAATCTGATGAAGTTTTAATCGCAACTGACCCGGATCGTGAAGGAGAAGCGATTGGATATAATTTAGTTGAAGCATTGAATATTGAAAATAAATATCAAAGAATTAAATATAATGAAATCACAGAAGAAGCTATAAAAAACGCTATTAATAAACCTTTAATGATTGATCAAAATTTAATTAATTCACAAAAATCAAGAAGAATGCTCGATAGAATAATTGGTTTTAGATTATCCAACTTATTAACAAGAAAAATTCAAAATGCAAGAACAAACCCTTCAGCAGGAAGAGTTCAATCCATTGCACTTAAATTAGTTGTAGATCGTGAAGAAGAAATCAAAAAATTTATTCCAACTAAATACCACACAATAAAAGCAACATCAGATAATAATTTAGAGTTTAGTTTCTTTTATAAGGACAAGAAAGAATTTGAAAATTCTGAATGAATTAGTAATTTTAACATTAATAAAATAATGTCAGAATTAAAAGGTGATTTAGTTGTTAAAAATATAAAAATAACAAGAAAAGCAGATGCTAAAATTACACCTTTAAAACAATCTACTTTGTTTAAAAAAGCAGGTATGTCTTCTAAGTTAGTAACAAAAGTTTTACAAGAACTTTATGAAGGTATTGATGAAAGTGGTGGATTAATTTCTTATCCAAGAACAGATTCAACTAGATTAAGTCAAACATTTATAAATAACGCTAAAAGTTATGTAGAGAAAAAATACGGAAAAAACTATGTTTCTAATACTGTAAAAGGGATTTCTGGAGATCAAGATGCCCACGAAGCCATTAGACCTACAGATTGAACATTAACACCTGATATGGCTAAAGTTAAATTTAATTTAAATGATTCACAATATAAAATTTATAATTTAATTTATAACATTTCTTTACAAGCTGTTATGGAAACACCTATTAGAGAAATCGTTCGTTATGAATTCGAAAATAACGGACACTGATTTAAATTAAGTTCTTCCAAAGTAGTTTTTGATGGATATTTTTCTTTAATAGGTCGTGATAAAGATGATTTTATCCCTGATTTTAAGAAAGGTGAAATTGTAAAAGTTAACGAATACATTCCTTCTGAAAATCAAACAAACCCACCAAGCAGATATAATGAAGGTTCTTTAATTGAAGCTATGGATGAAATTAAAGTAGGAAGACCATCCACCTTTTCATCAACAGTTTCTGTTTTAAAAGATAGATTTTATGTTGAATCTAAAAATAATGCATTAATACCTACGGATTTTGGTTATGCTGCTTTAGAAGTTTTAAAAGATTCAGTTCCTAAAATTATTCAAGAAAAATACACTTCTTCTATTGAAGAAGAATTAAATGAAATTGCAGAAGGTAAAGAAGATTACAAATCTTTTATGAATACTTTCTGAAATGATTTTCAAGAAAAAATGGCTGATTCAGAACAAAATAATAAAAAAGTGCAAATTCCACTGGAATATACAGGGGAAAATTGTCCTGAGAATGAAGCACCTTTAATTTATCGTTATAATAAGAAAAACGGTCAAAGATTTATTGGATGTTCTTCATTTCCTGAATGTAAATTTATGAAACCTGATCCAGACGCTAAAAAGGTTTTTAGACGTAAAAAATAAACAAAAACACAGAATTTTTCTGTGTTTTATATTTTTGTTTTTTGAAATTTATATTTATGTTTAGTAATTTGACTAAATAAACTCTTATAAAATGCTTCGTTTATTATAACTCCAAAATATAACAAGTATGAAATATATAAACAAAATGTAGAAAGATATAAAAAAGTAGCTAATGTTCCAAACTTATCATAATTAATAAATTTTGCTGATGCTAGAAAACCAAAAATAATTGAAAATAAAGTTGAAGATAATGCACTAATAAAAGTTCCTGGCAAAATTTGTTTAAAGCTAATTTTAAATACAGGGCTTATTTTTAAAGTAATTAATCATGTAATATAAAAAAACTTAAATAAAAATATAATTGAAATTAAATAAAAAGACAAATCATATAATCAAATTTCTTCAATTTTACTTTTTAATGAAATAAAAATTAAAGAAGAAACACTTAAAAATAAAGATAAAATTGTTGAAATTATTATTACAATTAATATTCCTTTTAAACGATTTAAAAAGATATTTCCCGTATTTTTGTGATTATAAATAACAGATTGACTAGATATAAATTTTGCATAACCTGATGACGCAATTCAAAGCGATGAAATTAATAATAAAATAAAAGTAGTTGTTTCTCAAGTTGTGCTTGAAAAAATATTAAGTGTTTTTGGAATTGAATTATTAATTCCTGGAATATAACGATTTAAAATTTGTTCTAATAAAAAATCTTTGAGATTTTCTAAATTATTTGAAAATCAACCAAAATTAATAGAAGAAATAATTGAAAAACTAATAATAAGAATAGGTATAAAGGAAACAAAAAGATAAAAAGCAAATCCAGGTGGTAAAAAAGCAAATTCCACAGAAGCTAACTTATTAATACTTCTAGACACTAGAGTTTTAACTTCATCTTTTCTAGTTTTTCAAGTTTTAGGTCTTATAGATATTTTTAATATTATTAAAATAAAGAAATTTAAAAGTCTTTTTATCAAAAATTTATTTTTCTTTTTTATTAATTTGTCTTTAAATCAATTATTGTTTTTCATTGCTAAATTATACTATTTAGTCTTATAAATTTATGAAAAATTGCTCTTTTTTCCTAAATTAGTTTTTTTTATTATTTTTTATTAAAAAAAAGAAAATTTAAATGGAGGGAAAAATGAATAATATATTAATTTATTTTGCAATAAAATACTCAGGAAATTTTATGGAAATTTATAATGCTTTAAAAACATTAGAAAAAGTACCAGAAGAAGAACTGGAAAAAATAGATGATTTGGTCAAAAGTAAAGAAATAAAAGCAATTACTATAATGGATGAAGAATATCCTGAATCTTTTAAAATATTAACAAATCCACCTTTTGTTATATTTTATGAAGGAAATATAGAACTTTTAAAAAGAGAATGAAAAATGACTTTAACAGGTGATTTTCATAATGAAAAAATAGATGAATTTCTTAATCAATCATTACCAGAGGTTATAAAAAGACATACATTAGTAACTTGTTATTATAAAAACTTAGACATGAAAATCAATGATTTTTATAAACTAAAACAAGGTGAAACTATTTATATTTCAGCAAATGGGTTAAATAATCCTTATTTTGCCAACAAAGTGGATTTGGATGAAAAGACTTTAATTATTTCTGAATATCCAAATAATGTCAATATTTCAAAAAATAAATTGAGAAACAGAAATAGACTGGTTGCAGCATTGAGTGATGCACTTATAATTTATTCTTCAAAAACTAAAAGTGGAATAATGAATTTGGTTAGCAATTTTCTTAATGTCGGAAAAGAAGTTTACTGTTTTCCTGGTGACTTTAGCGAAGAAGATGGAAACTCTAGTTTAATAAAACAAGGGGCTAATTTAATAACTTCTGTAAAGGATGTCTATGAATTTAAGGAGAAAGAATGTTAAAGTTATTTGCTAGCGATAGTGGTGAAGTAATAATTAACGAAATTGCTGAAAAAACAAGTTCAATTGGTTATATTGTTTTATCTGCATTTGCAGGACTTGTAGGTTTTTTATTGATGATTGCAGCGATTTATACTGGTATAAAAATCGTTTATTCTATTGGTGAAAAAAGAAAAGCTAATATTGTACATTTTTTTATAATTTTAGTTATTTTTGTAGTTATAATCATAATTTTCGCTATTGGTGTAAATTTTGCAGTTGATATAAGTAAAAAAGCAGCTTCTGGAATATCATAATGCTAGATATAGTTGATAGAATTTTTTATTCTATTTTTTCATTTTTTTGGTTTGTTTTCATAACAATACCTTTTAAATTTTTATCTGTAATTACACAAGTTTTTAATTTTTTAAGCACGCCTTTAATTAATCTTTTATTTTTTGGCAAAGCTGCAGAGCAATTAAAGTATAGTGAGATTAAAATACCTATTGTTTTTAGTGCTTTTTTGATAATTAACAGCATTGTATTTATAGGAATTTTTATATCTGTTATTATTAAATTGTCATTCTCAAAGAAAAACGATAAAAATGTGAAAATTCTTAATCTTTTTAAGAATATAATACCTTCAATTTTATTAGTTTTTCTTATTCCACTTTTAAGTTTTATTGTTATTAATATATTTAATAGTATATTTAATATTTTGATTATAAGTTTTAATAGTAAAACTAATATAGCTAACAATATATTTTTAGCACTAAAACCAGAAGATATACAGGAAAGCATTTGAACAAAATTGACAAATAATAATTCTTATTCAGTTATTGATTTTGAAACTTATAAAAATCTTTCTGTTTCATCTTCACAATTGCTATTTTTTCCTGCAATAGTAGGTATTTCGTTAATAATTATTTTTATAAAAAGTGGTATAAATTTAGCTAATAAAACATTTCAATATTTCTTTTTATTTTTAATTTCTCCGTTTATCTTTTCAACAATTTTAATGGATGAAGGTAAGAAATTTTTATATTGAAAAAGAAGTTTCTTTTCAAAACTTATTTCTATTTTTGTTTATTTAGTGATTCTGAATATTTTTTCTTTTTATGCTATTTCTATAAATTCATGAATAACTGAAGTTAATAGTTTAAATTATTTTAGCAAAATGTTTATTTTAACTATTTTGTTAATAGGAGGTGCTATTTCTTGTAATAAGTTTTTAAAATATATTTCAATTTTAACAAATCAAGAATATAAAATAAAAGAAAATATAAAGGAAACTAATAGTGTTTTAAAAGAAATCAAAAATTTTATAAAAAATAAAGAAATAATTAAAAGTCAAAATGCAAATCTTAAAAATAATAAAACAGAGTTAACTAAATTTATTTCCATTGAAGAACTAAATTCAAAAAAAATATCTCTACAATTAGATGATATACATTTGAATAAAACATATAACGATATAACCACTAATTTGAAAGGAAAAAATGCTTCAACCTAAAAGTATCAAAAAAAATAAAATATTGATAGCAAGAAATTTTTATTTATCTGATTTAATATTTCTTTTTTCTGAAATTATAATTTCTTTTTTTATAGGTTGATATTCTGTTCCAGATATTTTAAAATATAAAAAAATAATTTCAATTTCTATTATTTTTGTTTTATCATTGCTTTTTGCTTCTTTATTAATTTATATTCCATCACATAATGCAAGAATTTGAGTTATTCTATGAAGAATTATAATGTTTTGGACAGAAAATAAGAATTTTAGTAAAAGTTCTAAAAAAACAAACACAAATTTTTTTGTAAATTTAGATGATATAAATGATGATGGTCAAATTAAACTTAAAAATTTAATAGAAAATAAATATAAGTTTATATCAGTCATAAAATTTGATGGTTTGAATATTTGAACAAGAAACACTGAAGAAAAGAAATATTTTTTAGATCAGTTTGTTAGTTTTTTTAACACAAGAGAAGAAAAAATTTCTTTTTTAAAAGCAAGAAAAAATATAAATTTTTCTATAAATATTGATGAAGAAAAAGATTTTAAATTTGTAAATCAAGAAGTAAATTCATATATTGATAATTGTAAAGAAGATATAAAAAACCTTCAGAATTTTGAATTTGAAGATGAATATTTTCTTATTATATTTTCTTCAAAAAAAGAAAGTATAAATGAAGAATTAAAATATATTAAAGACTTTTTTGATAAACAAGAAATATCTAATAATACACTAAATAAAGAAAATGTTATAAAATTTTTATTTTCTTTTTTTAATCCTTTTGAAAATCTTTTAAATGATTTTTATGAAATTAATAGTAAAGAAAAATTAATTGATTTGTTAAAACCTAAAAAATTAGTTTTTAAGAAAAATCATTTTTCTGTTAACTCTTTTCAAGGTAAAATTAGCACCATTAATGATTTAGCATTAAATTTAAATGTAGGATGAGCTGAAACATTTTTCAATTCTAATAATTCTTGAATTATTTGACATTTATCACCTATAGCTTCCGAAGATTATGAAAAAATAATAAACGCTGCTAATAATAAAGTGCTTACCAGTATGGCATTTAATAAAAAATCTCAATATAGAAGCAAAAAAGAGTTAAAAAATATTGAAGCACTTGATGAATTATCTTATCTTTTAAATGTGGAAAATTATAAGTTATTTAAGACATCAATGCTTTTTTTAAATATTAATAAAAATTTAAGTGAATTAAAAAATGATGTAAATTTAGTTTTAAATAATTCAATAAAAAAGGAGAAATCAATAATGAATAAATTAAATTTTAGACAAATAGATGCATATAAAACCTTTTCTTTTTTAAATAATGATCAATTAAAAGAAAATATAGAAATGGTTTCAAGAAATATTGCTTATGCTTGACCGTTTACATTTGAAAAAAATATTGATAAAAATTCGTTTCTACTTGGAAAAAATAAAAAGCAATCTATAATTTGAGATATTTGAAAAAGAAATTTTAATCATACAAATTCAAATTGTATTTTTTTCGGTACTTCTGGTAGTGGTAAAACTACTACAATAAAAAAGATTATTTTAGATAATTATCTCAAAAATAATAGTTCAGTTATAATAATTGATCCACAAAGAGAATATCAAAATTTTAAAAATATGTTTCCCATTAGTTGACTTGATTTAGGTACAGGAAAAACAACTATAAATCCTTTACAAATGTTTGTTATAGATTATAAAAATATAGAAAGATCTATAACAAATCAAATAGTATTTTTTATAAATTGAATTAAAATATTATATCCAAATTTAACAGAAGAAAAAGAATACATACTTATAAAAGCGTTAAAAGAAATTTATAATAATTTAAATTTAAAAGATGATATAGTGAATTTCCCTATAATTAGTGATTTAATAATTAAAGTTAAGGAAATAAATTTTGATAAAAATTATAAAGAAATATATGAAAAAGAAAGGATAAAATTGCTAGAATGATTAAAAATTAATTTTGAAAATAGTGGAATTTATTCATCTAATTATAATGGTAAAACTAATTTGGATTTAAATTCAGATTTTATTATTATAGATGTAAAGACATTTACAGAAAATTCTACAAAAGAAAATTCCAATGCTTTTTTCTTTATGATTTTAAATTTAATTCAAACAAAAATAAACGATAATTTTTATAAAAATAAAAGAAAAAGTTTAGTTATTTTTGATGAAGTTCATAAATTTTTAGACCACAAAAACTTGCAAACATTAGACTTTATTTTTGATACTGCTAAAACCATAAGAAAATTTAAAGGTTCACTTATTTTATCTACACAAAATCCATCTGACTTTTCATTAAATGAAAATATGAGAAATAAAACTAATGGAATATTAAAAAATATTCAATATAAATTCTTATTCAATTTACCTGGTGACGATATAAAAATAATTAATTCTTTATTTAATCCTTTTTCAAAAAATGAAAATTTTAATTTAATAAATGAATTTGATACTAACTTCTTATTAAATGCAAGAAAAGGAGAATCTTTACTTGTATCTTCTTTGAAAAAGAAAGTATATTTTAGAGTTTATTATAACGAAATAGAGAAAAATATGCTAATTAATATGGAGAATAATGAAAATTAATAATTTTTTATTAACAACTGTTCCGTTTATACCTTTTATGATGTCATCAATGGAATTGAATGAACAAAACATTAGGGATAATTCAAAAACTAATCATAATTTTAATGAAAGATTTGTAACTGAATTTGAGTTTTCACCTAATTTAAGAGATTTATTAACTTATAGTGAATGAATAAGATCTTTCAATGAAATAAATTCAAATAAAAAACCATTTACTGTTTTTTATGATAGTTATAATTGAAATAGAAAATATGCTCAACATGAATACACAAATAAAAAAGGTGGTTTTGGATTATGAAGTTGAGTAAATTACTTAAATCCCAAATGATATGGAGCTAATATAAATATAGCTTCTGGTTTAGAAGGGTGAACATATCAAAATTTTAATTTTCAAAGAACGGAATTTATAGGATCTAAATTAGCTCCAAATGGTTTAAATCATGATGATGGTTCTTTTGCAATTCACAATTCTTATATTAGATATAATATTTTAAATAATCAACATAAACAGTTATATTTTTACTTTGGATTAGATAAGCAAAATGAAAATTTTCCTGATTTACAATTTTCTACAAGTGGTTCTAATGGTTTGAATATCAGTAAGTATGTTTTTGGCAAGTTAAATGAAAAAGTTGACGAATATAAAGAACGTTTTTCAACAAATAATAAAGAAATAAAAAGTTTTTTTATGGATAATTTAAAAGTAGAATTACAATTTTATTTAACCAATGGACAATTTAATGGCAATAATATAGATAATATTCATGTTAGATTAACAAATTTTAAAGTTAAATTATCTTTTAATTTTCACATTAATTATGATTTATTGAATGTAGACCATTATGAAACTTTAAAAAGTTTAAATATTATAAAAAATAGATTTTTTTCTAATTTTTTAACTAATAATTACTTAGAAATTAATACAGATACAGGTGCATCTAATGGTCTTTATACAGAAAAAAGAAGTAGTTCATTAAAAACAAATATTGAGTATTTAGAAGAAAAAATTAGAAAATTTAAAAGTAGTTATAATGATGTAAAGTTTGCAAACGATATCAATCTTCAATATAGAACAGTTAGAAAATCAAATATAGAAACTATCAATTTTTCTTTAAGATATAGAAATAAAATCACAAATTCAGAAAATATATTGAATTTAACTGAAAATACAACAATAAAATATAAAGAAACTGAAATTTTTAGAAGTCAACTTATGAAAGATAGACTAGTTATAGTTCCTGGTAAATATTTAGATATAACTAATTATAATTCATTAGAGTTGATAAATGATTCAAGAACTAGAAAAGCAAATGATAAAAATATAACTGAAACTTATGGTGGTCATTGAGTTTATAATACTCCAGTTAAAATAAATTTTAAAACCTTACCACAAGAAAATGAAATTCTTTACATTAACGATAGAAAGATAGATGTAATAAACAGAGATTTCTTCTATGACTTAAATTTTAACTACAAAGAATCTACAAATGCGGTCTATAAAATAGATTTGGTGAAATATGATAAAAGTGATATAAATAAAGAAAATAAAAATGAAATCTTCAGATGAACCGCTATTATTGAAATAGAAAATAACAATTTAGATTTAAAATTAAGGTGATTTGCTTGAGATCCAGCAAATAATAAAAATCAAAGAGATTTAATAGAACCTTTTTTAAAGGATTCAAACAATAATTTTATTTTAAATAACGATGGTTCAAAAAAGAAAAACCCATTTTATGACCCATTAATAGATAAAGAAACCGGAACTAAAAAACAGTTAGTTTGAGTTGATTATTCCAATAATTCAAATTTATTGCCTTATGAAACAATTTTTCTTCAAGATCCTATTGACAGTTTAGGAAAAATAAGAAATAAAAATTTTGAAAAAATAGGTTTTATTGCTGAAGCTGTTGTAATAGAAAAAGGGGTAAATTTAAAGGTAAATGATTCAACATCATCAAATAAAAGATTTAAAATTTACAATCAAAATAATGAATTTAATTTGATTGATGATAATGAAAATAACCATAATGGAACACCGATAAAAATAAGCGAAAATGAAAATAATTATTTTTCAAGTTCTGGAATTTGATTGTTTACATCAAAATTGCCAAAAGGATTAACAAATTATAAAATAGCACTAATTGGCAATAAAAAAAGTAATAACAATTTCACTTCAATTTTTGTAAATTCCAAGATTTCAAACTTTTTTGATACATTATATGGAAAACATTTATCTATTTATTTAAAAAATAAATATAAATTTAATGAAGAAACTATAAAAAATATAAATTATGAAAAAATAATAAAGTACTGACAAGAATATGTGAGCAGTTCCATAAATGGTTATTTTCAAAATACAATTTTAGAAAATACCATTGAAATAAATCCTTTAATTAACGAGGAAGGAATTAAACTTCAAGCTAAGTCAATAAATGAAAAAGACTTTGAAAGCAACAAAAATTTTTTTAATGAAAACATTTTGGATTTTGAAAACAAAGATAAAACCATATGAAAAATTGAACAATTAAAAACTAATAAAAATATTATTAAAATAAGTTTTGATATAAAAGAAGAAGTTTCCAATTCTGATTTTGTTATAAATAATAAATATTTTTACATTCCTGTTTCTTGAAGAACTGATTATTTACAAGAAATTGAGCATTTAAATAGTGCTGATAAAACTGAAATTATACCTTCTATAGATAAAGAATATATATCTAAAAATTTTTCTTTAGAACAGGAGTTAAATGCTAATTCTGAATGGTTCAATTTTGAAAATAAAGACAAAGTGAGTTATTTTATTGAAAAACTGGATGACAAATTAATTTTTAATTTTGAAGTTATTCACCATTTTCAAGAGCAATATTTTATAAAAAAAGAAAACTCCAGTATCGTTTATAAAATAAAAAGTAACACTAATTTTAAATTAGTTAAAAAGATGTTTAATAATTTTTCATCCAATAGTATTAATTTAGGAAATGAAACAAATAGTGAAAAAATTTTAGAAAAAATTAAAAATTTTTTAGCAGAAAATATCTCAAATAATTTTAATTATAATGAAGATTATTTCATTGAAAACGAAACTGAAAAAGTAGAAGAAATAATTAATTTAGCAAATAGAAATAAAGAAGATTTTATATATTTAAAAATAAAATCTAATCATAGTGATGAAAATAAAATAATAACTATATTCAATTTTGAAAATAAAACAAGAAAAATAAAGGAAATTTTGGATTTAAGCACTATAAAAATGGAAGATTTGATACTAAAATCTATTGATGAAATAGAGATTAAAAATAAAATAATTTCTTACATAAATACTTATTTTATTAATAATAATATTTCTTTTCCTAATGAATTAGAAATTGAATATTTTGATGAAAAAATTTTATCTTTAATTGCTCATAGAAACAAATTCATTTTTTTCAAAATAAAAGGAAAATATGACAATATAGTTAATTTTTCGACACTCAAAGTAAAAATAGAAAATATAGAAAATCAAAAATTAATTGATTTGAGTAATTATAAAATTCCTGAATTAAAGACTGAATTAGGAAATTATTTTGAGTTAAAAAATAAAATAATTAATTATATTAAAGATTATTTTAATGAATTTTTGTTTAATTATGAAAGTGATTATTTTATTTTAGATATAGAAAATAAAGAAAAAATAGAGAAATTGGTATCAAAAAGCGGTAGTAATATTTTGAATTTTGAAATAATTCCCAATTTAAATAATAAAGAAAACAAATTGGTTGGTAAAACAAGATTTTATGTCATAAATTTTTTGTCAAAAGAAAAGTTTAAAAACATAAAAGAAACTTTTAACAAAGAACAGAAAAATAATAAATCAAAAAAATTTAACTTTCTTTGATTAATACCTATTTTTGCTTTTTTAACCACTTCATCCACGTTAATAGGTATTAAATTTTATAAAAAATTCTTTAAATATAGAAAATAATTTGATATAACCATTATTTTTTTATATCATAATATGTTTCTTTATTTGGTATAATTAAATTCAAATTATACAAAGAAAGGAAAATTATGAAAATAAAAGATTTATTTAAAAATAAAGATACTATTTATTTAAATAAAGAATTTAGTTCTAAAAAAGAAGTTTTAAATTTCTTTTCTAAAGAACTTTATTCTAAAAAATACAGTGATAATCAAGAAACTGTTTTTAATTTATTTTTAAAAAGAGAAGAACAAGATTCAACTGGTATAGGTGACTATATTGCAGTTCCACATATGAGTGATGATTGTATTAAGGAATCAACTTTATTATTTGCAAGAGTTAATAATTTAGATTGAAATTCCATAGATGGAAAACCTGTTAAATACATTTTTGCTATGGCTTTTTCTAATCAACAAAGAGAAAATTCTCATTTAGATATAATGTCAAAATTAGCAAAATTTTTAACCAAACCTGATTTTATTGAATCTTTAGAAAGAATTCAAACAGTAGATGATTTTATGTTATTAATTGAAAAATATGAGCAAGAAAATGATAAAAATACAAATAATAACAATTTAAATCAAACATATGATATAGTTGCTGTAACCGCTTGTCCAACAGGAATTGCTCATACTTATTTAGCCGAGCAAAAATTAATTGAACAGGCTAAAAAAATGAATCTTTCAATAAAGGTAGAAACACAAGGTGCAGATGGAATAAAAAATCCTTTATCAAGTGCTGAAATCGAAAAAGCAAAAGGTGTAATTTTAGCTGTTGATAGAGAAATAGAAAAAGAAAAATTTGCCAACTGTTCTAATGTTATTGAAATTTCAACTCAAAAGGCAATACATAAACCAGAAGAACAAATTCAAAAAATTTTAGATAATAAAGGAACCAAAATTAAATCTGTTTCTTCTGGAAATAAAACTGAAAACGTAGAAGGGGAATTAAGTTTTAGTGGTTTTGCTAAAAAAATGCATCGTTCCCTATTAACTGGTATTTCATATATGTTACCTTTTATAGTTTTTGGTGGAATTATTTTAGCTATTGGATTCATTATCGATTTAATAGTAGGTAAAGCATTAGGTGTTGATATTCAATCTAACGGATTTTTAGCATCATTTGGATTTAATAACGGTGTTGCTAATCTATTTTTCAAAATAGGTAAAGTATCACTTGGATTAGCGGTTCCTGTGCTTACAGCTTATATTTCTTTTGCTTTAGTAGGAAGACAAGGGTTATTACCTGGTTTTGTGATCGGGACAATAGCAAGTGGAGGATTATCAGATACATATTCATTCTTGTTACCATCAATTACTAACTCAGGAGTAAATAATGCTGATAAATTTTTAGGAACTGGGTCAGGTTTTGTTGGTGGAATACTTGGAGCATTTTTTGTAGGTGCAATGATAATTGTATTTTCTAAATATGTTTTTGGAAAACTTCCAAAACATTTACAAGGAATTAAAAATATTTTATTTATTCCTTTATTTGGAACAATTGTTATAGCTTTAGCATTTTGAGTTGTTAACATAGTATTAATTTATGTAAATTTAGGTTTAGTATTATTTTTACAATTAATGCAAAATAAACCTTATTTAGCATGATTACTAGGACTAATTCTTGGTTCAATGATGGCAATTGACTTAGGTGGACCAATTAATAAAGCTGCATACATTTTTGGTACATTAACAATTGTAAATGGTCAATCTTCAGTTTCTATGGCTGCAGTAATGGCGGCTGGTATGGTTCCTCCTTTAGGAATTTCATTATCAATGTTTATTAGTAAAAAATTATGAACTAAAGAAGAAATTGAAGCTGGAAGAATTTCTAACATAATTTTTGGTTTATCATTCATTTCAGAAGGAGCAATTCCTTATACTTCACAAAGACCAAAAATATTAGTACCTGCTAACATTGTGGGTGGAGCAGTTGCTGGTATAGTTTCTGCACTTCTTGGTGTTAATATTGTTGCACCACATGGTGGAATGTTTGTTGTCTTTTTAGCAAGAACACATCTATTTAATAGTTTTGGATTGCAAATTGGTTTAGGTATTGTATTTTGAATTTTAGCTATTTTACTTGGATCTTTTGCATCAGCATTAACAATAATTTTAATGCACAAATTTGCAAATAAAAAACAAGCTAAATAATATGAGTAAAAATATTTATACTTTAACACTTTCTCCATCAAAAGATTTGGTTATTGAAAACGCAACTTTTAATTTAAAAGAAGTAAATAGATATATTGATTCACACATTTTCCCAGGCGGAAAAGGAATAAATGCTTCAATTATTTTGAAAAGACACGATATCGATAATACAGCAATAAGTTTTTTTGATGCAGATACTTATAAAGAATTTAAAGAAATTTTTAATACTGAAAATATTAAATTAATAAATATAGATCACCCTAAAAAAACAAGACTAAATATAAAATTTTACGGAAAAAATACAGATTTTGAACTAAATGGACCTAAAACTAATTTGTCTTATGATTTAGTTGGAAAACTCAAAAAAGAATTAAATAAAATAACCAAAAATGATCTTCTTTTAATCATGGGACATAGCAATGAATTTATAACAGAAGAAATTATTGAAATTATTTATCAAAAAGGAATTAATTTTGTTTTAGACATTGATACAGAAAAAATGCAAACATATATTAAATACAATCCTTTTTTAATTAAACCTAATAAGGACGAGTTAGAAAGAAATTTCAATACAAAAATTTCTTCAGAAAAAGAATTAATAGAAATAATGAAAAAAATTCAAAACAATGGATGTCAAAATGTTATGGTTTCATTGGATAAAAATGGTTCATATTTATTAACTAAAGAAAAAGAAATTTATAAAGCATCAGTAATTGAGAAAATAAATGTTGTTTCCGCCACAGGAGCGGGAGACACAGTTATTTCTATGTTTGTTTCAAACTATTTTTTAAACTTAGAGAATGCTGAAAATTCTTTTCGTATAGCTAATGCAGCAGCAATGGGGACTGTTGCTTCTCAATGATTAGGAAATAAAAAATTAACAGAAAAATTTTTAAATAACGTAAAAATTGAGAAATTATCTTATTAAACACCATTTAAATTATGGTGTTTTTTCATTTTAAAAAACAAAATAGTAATATAATTTAAAGGTAAAGTTAATTTAAAATTTTTATAAAAGGAAAAAAATGCAAAAAAAATTTAAAAGAATTTTTATGATCGTCACTGATTCATTGGGAATTGGTGATGATGGAAGACAAAAAGAGTTTGGTGATCAAGGTGCTGATACTCTATTCCATGTAAGTGAAAGTAATTTATTAGAAATTCCTACTTGAAAAAAATTAGGTATTGGAGAAATTACTAAACTTCATAATTATGGCAAAAAAAATAAAAATCATTTAGCATATATGGCAAGAATAGTAGAAAAATCTAATGCTAAAGACACTTTGGCTGGTCATTGAGAAATGATGGGAATTGAAACTAAAGTTCCTAATCCACAATTTGTGGAAAAAGGATTTCCACAAGAACTAATTAGCAAATTAGAAAAAGCTTTTGATGGTAGAAAAATCATCGGAAACAGGGAAGCTAGTGGAACAGTAATTTTAGCTGAATTAGGAAATGAAGAAATTGAAAAAGGTCACATCATTGTTTATACTTCTCCTGATTCAACATTACAAATTTGTGGTCATGAAAAATATACAGGACTTGAAAATTTATATAGATATGCAAAAGCAGCAAGAGAAATCTGTTCTTCTAATCCTGAATGAAATGTTGCTAGAGTAATAGCAAGACCATATGTTGGAGAAAATGGAGAATTTACAAGAACTTTTAATCGTCATGATTATGCTAATAAGCCACCAAAACAAACAATTTTAAATCAATTGCAAGCTAAAGGTATAAAAACAATTGCTGTTGGTAAAATTAATGATATTTTTGTTGGTCAAGGAATTGATGAAGTATTTCCACCAGCAAGTGATAACGAAAATATGGATGTAGCAATTGAAATTGCTTCTAAAAATACTGAAAATGAGTTTATCTTTGTTAATTTAGTTGAATTTGATTCACACTATGGACACAGAAGAAATCTTGAAGGATATGCTCATAATATTAATTCATTTGATATAAAATTAACAAAATTAATTAATGCAATGAATGAAGATGATTTATTAATAATTACATCAGATCACGGTAATGACCCTTCATTCCCAGGAAGTAATCACACAAGAGAAGCATTACCACTAACAATCTTTTCTAAATCATTTAAAGGTTCAGAAAGAAATCTTGGAATTTTAAGTGGTTTGGGAACTTCTGGAAATATTATAGCTAGAAATTTTGATTTAGAATTAGTTGAAACTGGTGAAGATATTTTTGACAAACTTATATAAATAAAATAAAAGGAACTATTGCAGTTCCTTTTATTCTTTTGGTTTTTTATCGCTAATTCCAGAAATATTTTTTAAATTATTAATTTCTAATTGAAGTATTTCAATTTGTTCTTGAAGTTCATTTTTTTCATTTTTTAAATTATTAATTTCTGTTTCAAGATTGTTTTGATTTTCGATGAAACTATCAAATTCTTCGTTAATTTGATCTAAAAATCAATCAACTTGTTCTGGATTGTATCCATTTAAAACTATGTCAAATTGTTGATTTAAAATTTTTTCTTTAATTCTTTTAATCATTGTTTTCCTTAAAGTGATTTAAAATTATACCATTTGCTATTGCTACATTTAATGATTCAAAATCAATTTTTATATAAATATTTTCATTTATAAAATTTTGAATTTCAGAACTTATTCCATTTCCTTCGTTTCCAAAAATTATTGCTATTTTTTCTTTATTTTTCTTTATATTAGATAATTCTACACTTTCTTTTTTTAACACCGTTCCATAAATTCAATACTTATTTTTGAGTTGATTTAAATAAAAAACTAAATCATTTGTTTGAATAATGTTTAAATAGAAAAATGCTCCTTGGGATGATCTTACAACCTTTTCATTATAAATATCTACACCTTTTACTATAATATCTTTAAAACCAAAAGCTTGACAATTTCTTAAAATGGTCCCTAAATTACCTGGATCTTGTATATTATCTAAAATAACAATTTTAGAAGAAAAATCATAATTATTAGTATTTTTTTTGCAAACAGCAATAATGTTTTGTGGTGTATCGGTAAAAGAAAGTTTTTTTATTATTTCTTCTGTAACTAAAAAAGATTTTATTTTTAATTTTGTAGAAAATTTTTCATATACTTCTTGTTGTGAAGTTACTATTTCTTCAATGAGATTTTGTTTTAGTGCTTCTTCTATTATTTTAGGATTTTCTATTAAATATAAGTTACTTTTATCTCTATATTTCTTTATTTTTAATTTGTTTAAATCAATAATTTTTTGATTTTTTAGCGAATTAATTATCATTAGAAATAAAATCTTTTCCCTTTTGAACTTCAAATAAAGAAAGGTTTTTAAAGTCTAATTGTCTCATCACTTCATATGCAACAAGAATTACAGAATTAGCTAGATTTATTGATCTGTTTTCAGCAACCATAGGTATTCTTAAACAAGATTGTAAATCTTTTTGTAATATTTTTTTAGGAATTCCTGTAGATTCAGTTCCGAACATTAAAAAAATATCTTGACCATTTTGATCAATTTCTTTAAAATTGACATCACTATATGTTTTTTGTCCATATCTTGTTATGTAATAAATTTTTTGATTTTTATATTTTTGATTAAATTCTTCATAATTATTATGAATTTCATGTCTAATATCACTTAGTCTTTTACCTGCTGCTGGTCTTTTTAATCATTTTGGTTCTAAAATAAAAGCTATGGGTCTGATTATATGTAATTTTGCTCCAAGAGCAAAACAAGTTCTTATTATATTTCCTGTGTTTGGACTTATTTCAGGTTGGTATAGGATAATATTGAGCATTTTTACCTCTTTAATTAATAATTTATTTATTATTAATTATACTAAATTGTATTTTATAAAAAAATTTTTATAACTATTTTAATTTTTAAATCATTTTAATTAAGAAAATGTATAATTAAAATATATAAATATTTGAGGAGAATTATGAAAAAGAAAATTTGAGCAATAAGTCCAATCATTTTATCAAGTACTTCTATATTAATAGTTTCATGTAATCAAACTAATGAAAGTAATACAGATACAATAAACAAACCTATTAATAAAGAAGAACTAAAAGATTATAAAATTTCAAATATAAAGGAAAATAGCATTAATTTGACTTTAAAAATAGAAAATTTAGATCAAAATAAAAACTACAATTTAAGTTTTAAATTTAAAAACGGATATTTAAAACAATTTCCAATAAATTCTAGTAAACTTCAATTTTCTTTTATTTTCAATAAATTAGAAAGCAATACTGAATATCAAATTTCAGAAATTTTTTTAAATGACTTAAATATTTTAAAGAATAAAACAATTTCTTTTAAAACCTTACACCAAACAAAACCATCAGATGAAATTAAAATTAAAGAAAAACCTGAATTTGATTTTAAAAATTCAATTTTTTCAATTGTAAGAAGGGACTATAATTTTGCTGAATTCAGTTTAATTTTCGATAGTAAAAATTTAAATAGTATTAAAACAGATGAAAATTTTAAAGTAACTTTAAATAATAATCAAACATATAAAGCAAGTTATGAATTTTTAGAAAATAACAAAATTAAAATAAAAGTAAATGCAAATAACTTATTAGAAAATACAAATTATTGAATAAAAAAGATTACTTTTAATACAGATGATAAAGACAATGTTATATTTACCAATAATGATAACAGCAATAATTTTTCTTTTAAAACATTCTTTTTAATTGATCAAGTAAATGAGTTAACTATAGCTAAAAAAGAAATTATTTTAGAAAATAATACAGAAAATACTTCAAATAATTTTGAGATAACATTAAATCAAGTTAAAGATTCTTTTGTAAACAAAAATTCAAGAATTTCCTTTATAAATAAAGAAAATAATAATAAAATTTATTCTTCTGAAATTAGTTTAAATTCATCAAATAATCATTATTATTTTATAATTAATAATATAGAAGCTGGAACCTATGAATTTAATTTTTTTGAAGTTGAAGTTAATAATCAATGAATTAAATTTAATAATAATTCAAATTTTTCAAAGGAATTTGTTGTCAAATTAAAAAATAATGATACAGAAACTTCAAATAATAATCCAAAGGAACCAGAACAAGGAATTGATGTAGAATATGTTAATAAATCAATAGAAAATTATGGTAATATTTTTACACTTCAAAATGCTAATTTAATTCAAAATACAGAAATTAATGTGCATAATTCAACTAATTTTTCAGAAATAAGTAAAGATAGTTTATTAAACAAAAATAGTTATTACACTTCATACTTTTCTTATTTAAATAACACAGTAACTAAACCAATACAGAAAGAAACTTCAATTACAACTAATGAAGTTTCCAATATAGACATTTCTTCAATTGAAGTTTCTTCTAATTTAATAAATTTAAATATTATCAATAACACTTCTGAAAACATTTCTAGTGCTAAAGTTTTAGTAAAAAGTTTTGATCAATATAATCAATGAAGTAAATATATTGATTTAAACATAAACGGAAATAAATTGAGCTTTAATCCTAATCTATTAAGTAACTATCAAAATGAGTTCATAGTAACTGAATTAATCATAAATAACAATAAAAAATCTTCTTTCAATTTACAATCTAAATATAAATTTATAAAGGAAAATACTTTATTTAATGATTTAACTATAGAAAATTTTGATATTTATAAAAATGAAAATTCTAAAGAAATATATGCAACATCTTCTTTTAATTGAAGTCAAAATCAATTAGCAGTTTTAAGCGACAAAATATTTGTTTTTTATTTTGAAGTTGAGAAAAAAGTTTATAAAGAAAAGAAAAAGAAACCAACTTTTCCTTTTGATCCAGAAATTGTAATAAATGAAGATGAAAATTTTGATGCTTCTAATTCTGTTCCTTCTATTAAAAAAATCTACATTCCTTTTAGTGAATTAAGTAAGTTTTCAATCGCAGGTTTTCAAGAAAAAATAAAATATAAACTTAAATATATTGATATTGTCAATAATCATAGTTTTATAAATTTTCTACCAAGAAAAGATGTATCTAATAAAAACATTAGTTTTTCTTATAATTTTAATTGAAATAATTCAGAAAAATTAAAAAATCAATTATTTATCAACAATGAAAACCTAGTAGAGAATAATTCACAAATAAACAACGGTTTAAAAATTGCAAAGCATGATTTGCTTTTAGAAAGTCAAAAAAATACTGATAAGAAAACCAATATTAATTTTTCAGTAGAAAACTTTAATACTTTATTAGATTATAATTTTGATTTTTATAATTTAGAAAAAAGATATCCAAATAGAAAAATAAAAAATAAAAATACAGATTTTAAGTTACAAAAAAATAATATAAATCAAAAAATACATTGATTTAAAACAAGGGAATATTTAAAAGATTCTATTTTTAAAATTAATGAAAATAAAAATAATGCCTATATTATTGAAGATTTAAATTCAATTATTATTCCAAATGATTTTCCTGCAGAAAATGTCCTTTTTTGATTTGTTTTTGAACTAGATTTAAATCCAAGAGAATTTAAAGATTCAAATGAGTTTAATGATATTCATTCAAGAGTTAGAGTGCCTGTATCTTTAAAAAATATTAAAGAAAATAAAACTTTAGAAAATGTTGATTTTCTTTTTGATTATGTATCTGAAAATCCTGAATTTCAACAAGAGATCTTTTCTAAAATTAAAAGTAATATTAAGTTTAGTCTATCTTTAGAAAATAATAAATTAAAATTAAGTTTAGACACTAAAAATAATCAAATTAAATTTAATAATATTTTATCAGTTCATAATCACTCAAATAATCGCTCTGCCTTTATAAATCGAAGTGAGTTTTTTGTTAATTGAATACAAAATGAAAGTGAAAAAGATGAGAAAATATCTTTTCATCAACAACAAAAAATAGATAATAATTCTATTTTAAGCACATCAACAGGATATAAAAATACTTATGATTTAAAAACTGAAGACAAGGTAATTAATGCTGAGTCTAGAAAAAATATATTAATAGATGCACCTAATGCTAACGACCGTTCTCGCCGTTTATACAGCGAAAATACAGTAAAACCTATTGAAGAAGGAAGAAATCGTGTGTTTAGTTTAAATTCCGATGCTGATGGAACGTGAAATATTTTTGCAAAAGTAAATGACAATTCTAACGATTATAGATTTTATGCTTTTGTTAATTTCCACGTTTGAAATACAAACAGAAAATCCGGAATAGGAACACTCGATAAAAATTTACAAGGATATGAAAGAATAACTGTTCAACACCCGCAATTAATAGCTTCTACAAATATTGCAAGACCATCTACTAATCCAGAAACAAATAAATATTTCCCTATTTACATAAATAAAGAGCATCCTGAATTACAACCAGATGGAAATATATTCGATTTTGAAATCCCTCAAGATCAACAAGGAATAACTTTTGATTTATTTTTAGATTTTAGTAATTCTGTAGCAAATTATTACGGTGATTTTAAAAACAATAATGGAGAAGTAGTCCATAGAAATACTTATGATAATTTAGATGCTATTATAGCAATTGTTGATTTTAAACCAATATTTACTACTTTTGAAAATCAAGATTTAGATCATTATCAATATAAAAATCGCTTGCTAAATGAAAAAGAAAAAAATGCTATACGTCACTTTTTAAATTTTAAAAACCTAAAACCTTTAGAAATTTCAGATTTATCTTTATATTTAAGTTCCTTTAACAATTTGAATTTTTATATGGCTACATTACCAAAAGTTCAAGCTTTAGGAAATAGTGATAGTTATCCGGGATTAAGATATAGAGAATATTTAATAGGAAATAATCCTATAAAATTTTCAAATTCATCACAAGGTGGTGTTAATGCAATAAGACCAGCTATATGAGGTGAAGTTCAAGATTATGACTGATATAGTGGTTCTTCAGGTAGTGGAGTCTATGATAGTGATGCAAAAGTAGTTGGTTTAGATGCACAAGGTGGTAATTGAAGTGCAAGCAACTTTTTAATTTTTGATACACAAAAATATTCATTTTTAAAAAATAGAGAATTATCTTATAATCCAATTGCTTTTGATGAAATTATTAAAAAAATGTCTTATTTATATCCAGACAAATTCAAAGATATATTTTCAAAATAAATTATCAGTCCTTTGCAAGGATTGATTTTTTATTTAATAAAAAACGAAAATAATATATAATTTTGTTTATGAAAATAGAAAGAGTTCAAAAACTCATATCACAAGCAGGGATTGCTTCACGTCGAAAAGCAGAAGAATTAATTCAAGCACAAAAAGTTACAATTAACGGAAAAATTGCAAATTTAGGTGATAAAGCAAGTTTTAAAGATAAAATTTTGGTAGATGGCATACCGCTTTTTAAACAAGAAAATGTTTATTATATAATGAATAAACCAGAAAAAGTAATTTGTTCATTAAATGATCCACAAAAAAGAACCGTTATTACTGATTTAATACAGGAAAATAAGTTTATTTTCCCTGTTGGAAGATTAGATTATAATACCACCGGAACAATTCTTTTAACTAATGATGGTGAATTAACTCAAAGATTATTACATCCAAAATATAATATATTAAGAATTTATAGAGTTAGATTGAATGAACCGTTAACAAAACAGCAATTAGATTTTTTAAATGGAAATAATGTCTTTATTGATGGGATAAATTCAAAACAAGAAGTAAAACAAGTAGATACTAAATCTTATTTAGTAACTTTAAGTGTGGGGACTTATCACCATGTTAAAAAATTATTTGAAATTTTCAATTTAAAAGTTCAATCATTAAATAGAATTGAATTTGCTGGACTCAGTCATATTGGATTAAAAAAAGGCGAATATAGAAAACTAAATATAAAGGAAATTAGGTGATTAAAATCACTTGTAAAAATAATATAAAAAGGGAAAAAATGGGATTTAAAAAATTTAATTTAATAAATAAATTAGAAACAGCAATAGAAGAAATGGGTTATGATCAACCAACACCAATACAGGATGCTGTTATAGAATTAGCATTAATGGGAAATGATATTATTGGTCAGGCACAAACAGGAACAGGTAAAACTGCAGCTTTTGCTATACCAATAATTCAAAATACAGACGAAAAAAATAAAAGTATACAACATTTAATTTTAGCTCCAACAAGAGAATTAGCTACACAAATTTATACAACATTTGAAAGTCTTACTAAAAATTTTGCAATCAAAAATGCATTAATTTTAGGTGGGATTTCATATGATAAACAAAAACAAGCAATAAAAGAAAAACCACAAATCATTATTTCAACTCCAGGAAGATTAATTGATTTGTTAAAAGGAGAAAAATTTAAGTTAAATATAGATTTTTCTGCCTTAAAATCCTTTACTTTAGATGAGGCTGATGAATTATTAAAAGTAGGATTTTACGAAGAAATTAAAGAAATTTTAAACTTTATTCCAAAGCAAAGACAAAATTTCTTTTTTACAGCAACATTTGATAAAAAAACTAAGAATTTAAGTGAAATGATTACAACTGATGCAAAAGTAATTTCTATTTCACAAGGTTTAACTACAAGTTCTACAATAAAGCAAGAATATGTTTTAATGAAAGAATCAAGTAAATTAAATAACTTAATAAAATTTCTTGAATTATATAAACCTAAATCAGTTGTTATATTTGGAAGAACTAAAAAAAGAGTTGATGAACTTAGTGATGCATTAAGAGAATATGGTTTTAAAGCATCTGGTATTCAAGGTGATATGCAACAAAGAGAAAGAAATTTTGTAATGGATAAATTCAGAAAACAAGATATTTCAATTTTAGTTGCAACAGATGTTATGGCAAGAGGGATTGATGTAGATCACGTTGAGTGAGTTGTTAATTTTGATTTACCTCAGGAAATTGAATATTATACACATAGAATTGGTAGAACCGGAAGAGCTGGTAGAACCGGATATTCTTTATCTTTTGTAAAACATAATGAGATTTTACACATTGAAAGAATTGCAAATGAAACTAACTCTGAAATTGAAGAAATCCTTGTTCCGAGTGATGAAAAATTAAAATCTGTTTGAGAAAAAAGAATATTTGAAGAATGTGAACTAATATTAGAAAAAAATAAATATGCAAAATACACAAACATCAAAGATAAATTATTAGAAACTTTTAATACAGAAGAATTAGCTATAATTTTAGCTGAATTTATTGCAAACACTAAAAACAACAAAAGAGAAATTAAACTAAATCCTGAACCAAGTGTTATTATTAAAGAAAAGTATAGAAAAGAATCTAAAAATGGAAAAAGAAAAGAAAAATTCTTAGATAAAAAAATTAATAATATTTCTCACAGCAGAGAAAAAAGAAAAAGAAGAAGACATTAAAATAAAGGAAAAATAAAGAAAAATGAAGCAACGAACTTCATTTTTTATTACTTTTTAGCAAAAATATTTTTAATTAAATCCAATGATTCATCGCTAATATTAATGATTCCAAAAGCAACAGCTTCTAAACCAGTGTGGATAGCGATAACATTAGGAATATCAAAAAGTTCAATTTTAGAATTTGAATAATTTTCAAATTCTTGTTTAATTTCTTCTATTTCACTATTTCCAGAATGAATAATAACAGTTTTAGTATCTTTAGTTTTAGGTAAATTATCTCAATTTTCTTTATAATAATTGAATAAAGTTTTTCTAAAAATTCTTCCTTTACCTTCTTTTTGCAACATCCCATTTTCTAATTTTATTACAGGAACTATTTTTAATAATTTAGCAATTGAAGCAGCAGAAGGAGATAATCTTCCACCTCTAACTAAGGCATCATTGTATTTAGGAATTAATAAAAATTTTCCAACAAAATCCTCTTCTAATTTAGCAACAGCTAAGTTGAAATCAACACCATTTTTTATATTGTTTTTAAAATTAATGATATCAATTATAGATAGCAGAGTTACTTTATTGGATTCAACAACATAAACTTTTTCTTCATTTTTAAATGAAGTTTTAAAATTAGAGTATTGAGATGATAAACCTTTACTAATTGGATAAATAATGATTTTATCGTATTTATCTTTAATTTTGTCTACAAGTTCATGTGCAAGACCTAATGGAGTTGCTGAAGTAGAAACTTTTGATTTAAGATTTACATATTTTAAAATTTCACCAGATTCTAAATCTATTCCATCAGCGAATTCTTTTTCATCCACTTGAATGTAAAGCGGTAAAAAATATAAATCCATTGCTTCTGCTTTTTTCTGACTTAATCCTGTAGCGGAATCTATTATAATTGCGATTTTCATACAAAATATTATATAATATTTTTAAAATATTAGTTTATTTTATTTTGTAAAATATTAATAAAGGAGAAAAATGAAAAAAAAATTGGTAGATGATTTGAAAAAACGTGGTATTTTGAAAGATATTACTAATGAAGAAAAATTCATTAATATGAAAGACGATGAATTTATTTATGCTGGTTTTGATCCAACAGCAATTTCCTTACATTTAGGTAACTATATTCAAATTTGTACCCTTTTAAGATTTCAAAAAGCAGGAGTTAAAGTCTTAGCGGTGGTAGGAGGAGCTACAGGAATGATTGGAGATCCTTCCTTTAGATCATCAGATAGAGTTCTTTTATCTGATGATGAAGTTAAAAAAAATAAAGAATCAATAATTAATCAGTTAAAAAAATTCAATTTAGAAGTTTTTGATAATTTAGAAATTTACCAAAACATGAATATTCTAACTTTTTTAAGTACAGTTGGTAAATATTTAAATATAAATTATATGATTTCAAAAGATTCAGTTGCTGATAGATTAGAAAACGGTTTGAGTTTTACAGAATTTTCATACCAATTAATTCAAGGATGAGACTTTAAATATTTATATGAAAATTACAATGTTAAAGGACAATTAGGTGGATCTGATCAATGAGGAAACATCACAACAGGGATAGAAGTTATTAGAAAAGCTTTTGGAGATAACAACAATGCCTTTGGAATAACTACAAATTTACTTACTGATAAAAACAATAAAAAATTTGGAAAATCTACTGGTGGTGGATCATTATGGTTAAAACCTGAATTAACTTCTGCTTATAGTTTATATCAATTTTTACTTGCTTCTGATGATTTAGAAGTCGAAAAATTTTTAAAATGATTAACTTTTTTAAGTTTGGAACAACTTGAAGAAGTAATTCAAAAGCACAATGAAAATAAATCATTCAAATTAGCTCAAAAAACTTTAGCTTTTGAAGTTGTAAAAAATATTCATAGCGAAACTGAAGCAAATAATGCTGTTAAAATAACTAATATTCTCTTTAATAAAGGTGATTTTAAAGAATTGACAATTGAACATATAAATCAATTAAGAAATTCAATTCCTTTTTTCTTACAAACTAAAGATAAGACTATTTCTGATTTATTGATTGAGACTAAAATTTTTAATTCTAAAAGGGAAATGAGAGAATTTATTGCACAGGGAGCTTTAATATTTAATGATAAAAAGATTATGAGCGAAGACGAAAATATAGATTTTTCCCTTTTTGATGGAAAATTTATTTTAATAAAAAAAGGAAAAAAACATTACTTTGTAATTGAGTTTAACTAAGGAAAAAATGAACGAAAAAATTATTAATCAATTAGAAAAAAAACTAAATATTGACTCTAAATATATAAAAAGAGTTCTTGAACTTCTTGAACAGGAAAATACCATTGCTTTTATTTCTAGATATCGTAAAGATTATACAAACGGTTTAGATGAAGTTGAAATAAAAGAAATATACGATTTATATAACTACAATTTAAAACTTGAAGCAAGAAAAGAAAGTATTATAAAAACCTTAACTGAAAAAGAAATTTTAACCGACCAATTAAAAGAAAGTATATTAAAATGCGAAAAAATGGTGGAGTTAGAAAATCTTTATAAACCATACTCAACAGGTAAAAAAACAAAAGCAAATATTGCTATAAGCAAAGGATTAAAGGGATTTGCAACCTTTTTATTATCTTTAAATAGAAAAGTTAATTTTACTAAAGAAGCAGAAAAATATATAAACCCACAAAAAGAAGTTAATAATGTTACAGATGTAATTGAAGGTGCTAAAGACATAATTGCTGATATTGTAAATAATGATGTTGAAATAAGACAAAAATGAGTAGATTTAATTTATAAATATTCCAAAATAGTAACTAAACTTAAAAATAGAGAAAATGATATAGAAAATAAATATCAAATTTATTACAGTTTTAATAAACCAATTAAATATCTTTTAAGTTACCAAATAATGGCAATATATAGAGCTACAGAAAAGAAAGTTATTACTAATTCTTTTGAATACAAAAATGATTTTATAACTGAATTCATAATTAATAAATACACTAAAAAAGTGGAATGAGAAGGAAAACAATATATTGAAGAAGCTGTTAAAAGCGGACTTAAAAGACTTTTAATTCCGAGTGTTGAAAATCAAGTGTATTCCGAATTATTATTAAAATCACAAGAAACAAGTGCAAATATTTTTGCTAAAAATTTAACAAAACTTTTATTACAAAAACCTATTAAAAATAAAATTATTTTAGGTTGAGACCCAGGTTTTGTAAGCGGTTGCAAATTAGCTGTAGTAGATGCTAATAACAAAGTTTTATCAATTGATGTTATTTATCCAACTAAACCAAAAAATAATCAAGATTTAGTTGAAGCAGAAAATAAAATATTGCAATTAATAAAGGATTTTAAGGTAGATTTGATAGCAGTTGGAAATGGAACTGCAAGTTGAGAAAGTATTAACTTTATTTCAAAGTTAATAACAAAACATTCTCTAGAAATAAAATTTATTATAACTTCTGAAGCTGGGGCATCTGTTTATTCTGCATCTAAAGCTGGAATAAAAGAATTTCCAGATTTATCTGTAGAGCAAAGATCAGCAATAAGCATTGCAAGAAGAAATATCGATCCTTTATCTGAATTGATAAAAATTGAAGCAAAAAGTATTGGTGTTGGACAGTATCAACACGATATACCAGTTAAACTTTTAAATGAGAAAGTTGATTTTGCAATTTCTCAATGCGTTAATAGTGTTGGCGTGGATATAAATACTGCTTCTGTTGATTTACTTGTGCATATTTCTGGATTAAACCTCAAAACAGCTAAAAATATTGTTTCTTATATTGAAAAAAATAAAAAAATTAACTCTAGACAAGAAATTTTAAAAATTTCTGGAATTAATGAGAAGATTTTTGAACAAGCTGCTGGTTTTTTAAGAGTTAATGAATCAAGTGAATTTTTAGATAAAACTTCAATTCACCCTGATATGTATAAAAAAGCATATAAAATTATGGAATTATATGGTTTATCTATTTTTGATTATGATAAATTCAAAGATCTAAATAATGAACAAGAAATTAATAATATTAAAATTAAATTAAATTTAGAATATTTTGAAATAAAATTAATTTTAGAAAATCTTTCTAACCCACTTCGTGATTTTAGAGATGACTTAGATGATCCTATTTTAAGAAATAATATAGTTAATAAAGATGAATTAGAAAAAGGTATGATTTTTAAAGGAATAATTAGAAACATTACTGAATTTGGTGCTTTTATTGAGATAGGATTAAAAGACGATGTTTTCTTACATTCTTCTAAATATCAAGAAAATAAAATTAATATCAATCAAGTTGTAGAAGTGGAAATTAGTGATATTAATCAGGAAAATGGCAATGTTGCTGTAAATTTAGTAAATTAAAATTCAAGTAATTAAACTTGAATTTTTTATTTTAGTTGATAAATACGTCTTCAATAATAGTGTTATTAGCATTTCTGAAAATTGTTAAAGGTTCTTCTTTATTATCTGTTGTTACTTTAACAAATTTAACAATTATATAGGATTTTCCTTTTTCTGGGATATCGTTAAATACAAATAAGAAACGATTTAAATTGTTTTCACTTGCTGTAACGCTTGAAGTGTATTCAACATAATTTTCTTGTTCACTACCTTCTTTTTTAACTAATTTAAATTTACCTGATGTTCTATCATATTCTCTAATGGTTAATTTATAAGTTGAACCATTTTCAATAGATGTAACATTAGAAGCGATTGTAAATGGTTTTTTAGCTTGATCACTTTCTGCAACTTCACTTGAAGCAACTCTTTGTGCACTAATTAAACGTGATGTGGTGGTTAATTGCTTAATTAAACTTTCTGATTCAAAAGATAATTTAGTTGCTTTTGATTTATCACTTTCGTTTTGTTCACTAACTAATAAATCTGAAATTAAATAAGTTTTTTGACCTTGTAATTTATCAAATTCAAAAGTTAAAGGTTTTGAAGTATCTAAATAAACTTGTGATTTAGTTTCTATTTCTTTTGTTTGTTTATAACCTGTAGAACCTAATGAAATTTCACTTAATACAACTCAAACTTTTTTATCTTTTATTTGTTCAGGTTTGCTGAAAGTTAATGATACTTGTGTAGATGTAGCTGTTTTATTTGGGGTTAAAATAAAGTCACCACTTGAAATATCTGGAGTTTTGGTTGTTGTAAATGCATAGAGTTTATTTTCATTTTCTGTGCTTAATTCTACTTGTTGAAATTCACTATATGAATTTTCTCCAGTTTTAGTAGCTCTTGAAAATTTAAATAAATAATTGGTTTCTGGTTCTAAATTTTTTAATGTAACTATTGCTTTGTTTTTATAACCTTCTACTACTCTAAAATCTTCGTTAGCTAAAGTACTGAACTCTGCATCTGCTTCTTTTTTGTATTCAAATTTATACTTATATTTAGAATCATCAAAATTTAAATCTGTATTTTTTGATTCAAAGTTAAATTCTGCTGAAGTAGAAAATAAATTAGTTTGACTTACATATAAAAAGTTTTTTTCTTCTTTTTTGTCTGAACAAGAAATCAAAGTAATAACTGAAGCAGAAACTGTGCTTAGTGCTAAAATAGGCTTTAATAATTTATGTTTTTTCATTTTATCCTTTACAATCTTTATAATTACTAAATTTTTGTTAAATTAATATATGTTTAATTATATAATAAAAATGCAAAAAAACCTTAATTTTTATGATACTTTAAAGATTTTTTTACCTAATTTTATGTATTCTTCAATATTTTTGCTTAAAATTTGAAAACTATTAATGTATAAATCATCATTTTTTAGATTGATTCCAGCTTCTTGTAGAATTATAGATGGTTTATCTTTTCCACCTGCTGATAAGAAATTATGAATATAATTTTCTAATGATTTTGGTCCATTAATTTTGTAATCATTAAAGAAATAATTTGCAACTAAAAAACCAATTGCATATTTATAAACATAGAAATCTAAATAAAAATGAGGAACAATTGTTGCAAAAATTAAACTTTTTTCATTTTTAAAACCAGAAGCAAAATATTCTTTATATGTGTTAGAATAAATTTTTGCTAAATCATCAAATGTAGAAATTTCTTGATTTTTGTCTATTGCATTATAAACGTGATACTCATAATTTGATCAAAAGGTTTGTTTAACAACAGTGGAAATAAAATCTTGAATATTTTTTCTTAATATTTGTAACTTGGCTAAATCATTTTTAGCATTTTCTTTTAAATAGTCACCAACTACTAATTCATTAAATATTGATGCAATTTCAGCTAATAAAATAGGATATTCTGCATTGTTTTGATCTTGATTTTTATTGGAGTAATATGTGTGCATTGAATGTCCCATTTCATGAGCAAGAGTTAAAACAGACTCTAAAGTGTAATCTCAATTCATTGAGATAAATATCTTATCTAAACCATAAGCATTACTAATTGAATATGCACCAGAAGTTTTTCCATTACAATTCATATAATCAATTCATCTTTCATTAAAAGCTTTTTGAGAAACATCGTTATATTCTTGTCCCATTATGCTTAAAGATTTTTTATAAATTTCTTGTGCTTCTTCTACTGAATATATTTCTTTTTTATCAACTAAATCAACAAATGAGTCGTAATATTCTTTCTTTTGGTTGAATTTAGCTTTAAAAAATAAAGAATCATATTTTTGAAATTTCTTTAATAATGGTTTTAATTTTTTAACATTATTAAAGAGAGTTTGGAGCATATTTTCTTCAATATAATCTTCACTTATAAAGGATTCTACGGAAGAATTGTATTTTCTTTTAAGAGCAAAAGTAGAAATTCTTGAAAAATGCTGGATTAAAAGTTTTGCATAAGTGTTTTTATTTTTAAAATAAGAATTAAGATAACTATTAAAAGCAGTTTTTCTTAAATTTCTGTCTTTGTTTTTCATTAATAAAGAATAATTACTGTGAGTAATTTTAATTTTTTTGTTTTTAGAAGTTGTTCCATAACCTAAATCAGTTTCAACATCACTTAAAACTTGAAAAATTTCAGAAAAATCAGGATTTGCTTTATTGATGTCTAAAAGAAAATTTTCGATTTCATCGCTTAATTTGTGTTTTTGGAAATCTAAAATTTGTGTTAACTCATATTTAAATGATTTTAGTCTTTCATCCTTTATTCATTCTTTGATTTTGTCAATATTTTTGTATAAACGGTTTATTTCAGAACCATTTTGTTTATTAAATTCATCTAGATCATTTTCAAATTTTACTTGAATTTTACTTATGATTGGATCAACAGAGTTTATAGATAGTTTATTAGATAAATAGTTAATTATTTTGTTTAATTTTAGCTCATTTTTATTTTCTAGTTCTTTAAAATAAATAAAAGATTCAATATTTTCATATTTTGAATCTTTATATTTTAATTCTTCATTTTTACTTATTCAATATTCTTGAATAATAACTTCAATTTTTTTATTTTCAAGAAGACTTTCTAAATCGAAACGATATTTTTCTGGAATATCAGAATATTTTTTATATGATTTCATTTTCTTTTTTAAATGTTTCAAGTAATAATCTTACTTCTTCTTCTGTATCACATTTAATTGCTTGATGTGATAAAGCATGAGCTTTTTTATAATCTATTTTAGAAATTAATTTTTTTGCTTCTAATAAACTTGTTGCTGACATTGAAAATTCATCAAGACCCATTCCTAATAATAAAGGAATTGCATTTAAATCTCCAGCCATTTCTCCACACATTCCTGCTCATTTACCGGCTTTGTGTGCTCCATCAATTGTCATTTTAATTAATTTTAAAATTGAAGGATTTAATGGTTGGTATAAGTAAGAAACTTTTTCATTCATTCTATCAGCAGCCATGGTGTATTGCATTAAATCATTTGTTCCTATTGAAACAAAATCTGCATATTTACAAAATTGTTCACTTAAAACTGCTGCTGCTGGTATTTCTACCATCATTCCTACTTCTATTTTGTCAGATACTTTATGACCTTCTGCTTTAACTTGTTCCAACACTTTTAAGTAGATTTCTTTTGCTTGTTTAAATTCATCAACTGTTGCAATCATAGGGAACATAATTGCTAAATTTCCGTAATAAGAAGCTCTAATTAAAGCTCTTAATTGTGTTATAAAAGTTTCTTGTTTATCAAGAGAAAGTCTAATCGCTCTGTAACCTAAAAATGGATTCATTTCTTCAGGGAATTTAAAGTATTTTAAAGTTTTATCCCCACCAATATCAAGAGTTCTTACAACCACTTGTTTTCCTTGCATTTTTTCTAAAACTGCTTTGTAAGAGTTAAATTGTTCTTCTTCAGAAGGTCAATTTTCTGCATCCATATATAGAAATTCACTCCTAAATAATCCAATAGCATCGGAGTTATATTTCAATGCTCCTTCTGTATCTTGAACTGAACCGATATTAGTTGCTAGAGTAACTTCTCTACCATCTTTTGATAAAGATTTTTTAGTTAAAAAGTTTTCTAATTCCTTTTTATTTTCCATAAATTTTTTAAATTCTAATTCGAATTCTTTTATTTCTTCTAATGATGGGTTTATAATAACAACACCTTTTTCACCATTCATTGCTACAACATCTTTATTTTTTACTATTTCTGTAATATTTCCTAAACCTAAAATTGCCGGAATTTCTAGACTTCTAGCCATAATTGCAGAGTGAGAGGTTCTACCACCAATATTAGTTAAAAATCCTTTTACAAATTTCTTATTTAATTGTGCAGTATCTGATGGTGTTAAATCTTCTGCTACAATAATAGTTTCTTCGTTGATTGCTGATAAATCAACAATTTCAATACCTAAAATATTTTTAATAATTCTTGTAGCAACATCTTTAATGTCTGCTGCTCTTTCTTTCATATATGGATCATCGAAATTTGAAAACATTTCAATAAATTTTTTAGTTACATTTTCTGTCGCAAAAGCTGCATTCAATTTTTCATTTTTAATTAAGTTTTGCACTTCATCCATAATTGCTGGATCATTTGCTACTTGTATATGAGCATCAAAAACAGCAACTTCTTCTTCGTTTAGTGTTTTAGATGCTTTTTCTTTAATTGATTCTATTTGTTTTATAGTTTTATTTATTGCTATATTAAAAAGATTTAATTCTGCTTCAACATTTTCAATTTTTGAATTTGTTAATTCAATTTTTTGCTCTTCAATTTTGAATATTTTTGCAATTGAAATACCATTTGAAGCTCCTATCCCTGTAATTTTTTTAGACATATTTCCCCCTTGTTTTTAATCTTTTGTAGTAATAAAATTATATAATTTTTTTATGAAAATAAAAAACAAATTAGTCTATTTTTAACTAATTTGTTAATTATAATTACAAAAACAATTTTTAGATTAAATTATTTTCGACCATTGTAGTTTTTAAAGCTTCCATAGCTTCTTTTTCATCTTCACCTTCTGCTTCAATTGAAATTTCTTGTCCTTGTTTAATAGCTAAAGACATAATATTCATAATTGATTTAGCGTTTGCAGAAGCTGCAGATGTAATGATTTTAATATCTGATTTGAATTTTGAAGAAACAGAAACAATTTTTGAAGCTGGTCTTGCGTGTAATCCAATTGGATCAGATATAACAACAGTTATTTTTTCCATAATACCTTTCTAAAATATTATTTATTTTTTGTCTATATTTAAATTTTAACACAACAAAATGAAATTATTTAAAAATTTGCAAATTATTAATCAAAATGTCCCGGGGTATTTACTAATCAAAATGTCCTCTTT
>NZ_JBTGVC010000003.1:0-45423 GCF_054343375.1 Mycoplasma sp. Z386 | reverse complement strand
AAATCAAAAATATGTTTAAATAAAGGAAATTCTAAATAAATATGCACTTTTTATCTTTGTAAAATAAAAATTTATGAATAAGTTATATAATTAAATAAAGGAGGTGTTTATGAAATTATTTAAAATAAAAAGAAAATTTTTATATTCTACAATTATTACAACTATTCCTGTTTTTTCTATTATTTCTTGTTCTAACCAAGCTTCAGTTGAAGAACAAAAAGAAGATAAAATCAATGATTTTTATTATTGAAATTTAAATAAAATAGAAGATTTAAGAGAAAAAGATAACATAGATTTTATAGACTTAAGTAGAGAACAATCTAATAATCTTTTTCAAAATCAAACATCAAAAGTTATATTTTTTAATAAAAAAGAAGAAAAAGAATTAGATTTAAACAGATTTTGATCTTATCGAACAAAATATGAACAAACTAAATTTGACTCTAAAGTGTTTAACATTACAGAAAATAAAGCAAATTACAAGTTTTTAATTTCAGAAGAAAGTATTGATTCACAAATTAAAAATTATGACTTTGCTTTAGAAATCAAACTTCTTAATAAAAAGAATTTAGAAAAAACTTCTTTTTGGTGGTCTAAACAAAAAGAAAAAGAAAATTTTCTTTTAGTAAATTTATATAGAAGAGTACAATCTAAAATAGATTATAGTTTAAACTACAGATTGAATAATGAAAAAGATAAGGTTGACACAACAAAAGAAAAACCAATTGTTGATTTTTATAAATATTATGATTTAGTTGCTTCTAATGTTAAATTCAATTCTTTTAACTTTGATAAAACTGAAAAGAAAGCAAAAATTTCAATTAATTTTGATAAAGGACAAAATTTAAAATATAGAAACTTTAATTTATTAGATCAAAATGATTATTTTAGTATAAAAACCATTTCAATTGATACGCCAAATAAAAATTGAAGTAAAACAAGTCAACAAAAAATTCAATCTTTTGAACCGCATCATTTAGTTAAAGATTATATTTTAGAAAAAACAATTTTTAATCGTTTAATTCAATATTCTTTTATTGTGTCAACTGATTTAACTGAAAAAGAATTTAACTCATTAAAAGACATAAACTTGATTTTTAATGATAATGCAGGAGTATATTAAAAAAATTTAATTAAAGAGGAAAAAATGAAAAGAAAAAAATTATTTAAAAAAATATTACTATCAGTATCTCCTATTTTTACACTAACCACTTTTGTTTCAGCAAAAATGGAAACTACTGATACAATTGAGAGAGATCCTAAAATATATAATGATATGTTTTTTAACTTATTTAATCATTTAGGAATAAAAAAAGAAGAACTTAGTTATGCTCCAGTGAAAATTGGAATTATTGATGGAGGTTTAGTTGATTCAAATTTGCTAAAATACAATGGACAAACTTTAAAGGAATATAGAAATTCTGATACTTACAGTTTGTTCCATAATGAAAATCGTCTAAACAAAGATAAAGTAATTTACAATGAAGAAGAATTAGATGATTTAGAAAAAACTGACAAAAATAAGCAAAAAACTTTTGCTGAATTATATAAAAAAAATAGTCATGCTACAGAAATAGCTTCCATTTTAGGAAGTGATTCAGGTTTTTTTAAAAATGCTATTTTTTATTCAACAACATTTAAAGGAAAAAAAGATGGTTGAAATGGAAAAACATATGATAATGTAGAAGTATTAAGAAAAAATTTAGAATTTATGAGAAAGAATAATGTTTTTTACGTTAATATGAGTTATGGTAGTAAATTAGATGAATATCTTTCAGATTTTATAAACTTGAAAAATTATTTTCTTTTTTCTCCTGATAAAGAAAAATTAGAAACTTTTTATAATCTTTTACAAAAAATAGATTCCTTTGAAACAAGTTATTATATATATGATAGAGAATCATCGTTATTAGATGAGTATGCTTATAAATATAATATGAAATTTTTTATTTCAGCCGGTAATGGAAGAGAAGAATTTTCTAATTTTAGATCAGATTTTATAAAAAATAAAGATTTTATATTTTCTACATTAAATAAAATTAAAGATTTAAAAATAACAGAAAATATTAAAGACATTTATAATAAAATTTTGAATAAAATAGAAAATAATCATAATTTTTATCAAAGAGATAATTCTTTAGTTTCATCTAAAAATACTTTTATAATAGGAGCATATGATATAAATACTAAAAAACCTGAGTACTATTCTGAAAATGCAACTGATAATAATAAAAATTCTCCACTTGGTTTAGGACCAGATAATATGCAAATACCTGTTATTTCTATTCTTAATGAAAAAAATAAAAAAAATTTAACTGGAACAAGTTTTTCAACACCAGTTCTTTTAGGTATGTCAATGTTGTTAGAAATAAAAAACAAAAAACCATTTTATGTACCTCAATTAAAAGCTATTCTTACAGCAAGTTTTGAAAGTAAAAACTCTTGAGAACAATATAACGATTTAGAAGGTTTTGGTTATATAAGTTGAGAAAAAATGAAATATTTTAGAGATAAAGCTAAAAAATTAAATATTTATCGTTATCCAGTTGCGGATGGAAATACACATCATTATTATTTATATTCCAATTTAAAATTTTCATCTCCAACAACTGTTGTATTTTCTAATTACTCATATTTACATGAAAAAAATGAATATTATAAATTAGAAAATTTTGATAAATTAAGTGAAGAAGAAATAAAAAAATATGTAAATCCTTTTACTGTTTCAGTGGATGTAGAAATAGTTGCAGATTCATCTGCAGTTTATAAAATTTATCATTTAAGTCATTATGAAAGTACAGCTGCTTATTTACCTGAAAATAGATTGCAAAATGTATCTAAAGTAATAATAAAACCAAGTTCTGATTTAGCAACTGAATATAAACTTAATGTTTTTTCAAATAATGATGTAAATGCAAAAATAATATGATTAACAGGAGTATGAGCAATACTTGATTAAAATGAAAAAATTATTAAATATTATCCCTTTTATTTCTTTGCCTTTAATTGTTTTTTCCTGTTCTAATCAAAAAGTAAATAGAGAGGAAAATAAATTAAAAGAAACAGAAGAAAAACAAAAAAATGAATTTTATAATTTAAATTTAGAAAATATAGCTGATTTAAAAAATAATTGAAAAATTGATTTTATTCAATTAAACAATGAACAAAATAGAGAAATTTTTGCAAATAATGAATCTAAAATAATCTTTTTTGAAAAACCTTATCAAGAAGTAACAGAATTATCTAAAACTCAAAATTCAGAAGAAAAAATAAATGTTACATCTAACAAAAGAGATTATACATTTATTAATAAAAATCAAAACATAGGTAGTGAAATTAAAACTACTGATTTGGGCTTAGAAATTAAACTTCTTAATAAAGATTATTTAAAAAACAAAATTAATTTGAAATTTAAAGAAAATCAAAATTTATTATTAGTAAATTTTTATAGTACTGCAATATCAAGACTTATTGATGGGCATCCTAAAGATCTACACGATCCTTTTAACAAAAACATTACAACAGATATTGTAAAACCAATAGTTGATTTTTCAGAATATCAAAAGTTGGTTTCTTCAAAAATTAAATTTAACTCATTAAATTTTGATAAAAATCAAAATAAAATAAATTTAACTATTGATATAGATGAAAATCAAACAGAAAATGAAAAAATGATTAATTTATTAAATCAAAATTATTTTTTCAATATAAAAACAATATCAGCAATAAAAAAAGAAAAAAAAGATTTTTATATCAATGCAGAAGAACCAGTATATGAACCCTATGGAGTTTCTAAAAAGTATATTTTAAATAATTGAATTTTAGTTCGTTTACTTCAATATTCATTTATTATTCCTGTAAATATTTCAGAAAAAGAATATAATTCCATCAATGATATTAATTTAACACTTAATGATAATGCAGGAGTTTTTAAACATTTAGTACAAGAATCAAAGATTTTAGAAAATTAATAAAGATATTAAAAATTTAGAATTTAAAGAACATTTACAACTTTTTTACCTTCATATTGATATTCATAAATATATAAAATCCCGTTGATAAAAGTTAATTTTAAAGCATTTTTAATAGGAGAGAGTGAAGCTCTAAAAAGTTTCACTCTTTTATTTTGTTCGTTAATATAAAAAGCACCAGGATTATCGTTTAAAGCCTTTATTTTTCTATATGCTTGAATATAATCATCACTTAAAAAAATTTGAGCAAATTCTTTTTCTATTTTAGGCGAAAAAACTACAAGATTGTCATCTTGTTTTTCAGATTTAAGTTCATTTTTAGATAATTTATTTAATCACTGGACAATATTATTTTTTGCAAGTAAAGAAAGTTTATGAAATAAATCTTTTGATGTGTCTTCTTCTTTTATATCTAATTTTGCTTTTGCAAGCATATCTCCTGCATCCATTTCTTTTACCATATACATTAAAGTTACTCCTGTTTCTTTATCACCGTTTAATAAAGCGTGTTGAATAGGAGCAGCACCTCTATATTTAGGAAGTAAGGAACCATGTATATTAATAGCGGCTATTTTAGGTATGCTTAAAACTGAAGTAGGAATTCATTGTCCAAAAGCAGCAGTGACTAAAATATCAAAGTCTATTTTCTTTAATTCTTCCGTAATTTCTGAAATTTTTGTAGGTTGAAATAGCTTTATGTTATATTGGTTAGCTAAAATTTTTACAGGTGTAGGTAAAATTTTATAACCTCTATTTGATGGTTTGTCTGGTTGACTAATAATTGCAACCACTTCAAAATTATTAATAATTTCTTCAAAAATAGGAACTGCAAATTCTGGAGTTCCTGCTAATACAATTTTCATCTTTCTCCTTTAGTTTTCTTTACTTTAAATTATAAAATAAAGAAACAAAAATTTTAATTTAAAATGAATTAATTTATCTAAAAGTAATATAATTAAATTATAGGATAAAAAAAATGAGCGGAATAATTGTTATTATAATTTTAATATTAGGATTAGCTGGATTAGTTTGATTAATTAAACTAGCTAAATTTCTATTTTCTTTAGCAGTAGGTGCTGTGATTATAGGATTAATTTTACTTTTAATTTTTGGACATCATTTCCTGTTTTAGTTAAAGAAAAACTAACAAAACAAGTCTTTTTTACCAAAAGATTTGTTTTTTTTTTTTTTTTGTAAAATTGAATTATGCAGAAGAAAGAAAAATTAGAAGATTTATCAATTTTTTCTAATTTAATGGGTAAATTAAAAGAAAAATACAGAAATTTAATTAGTAAACTAATAGATAAATTTTGTATCTATTTATTAACATTGCCAAAAGCAAAATTTTTACAAAATATTTCAATATACAAAAATACAATACTTGCTATATCAGTTTTTAATAAAAAAATCTTAATAAAAAATTTTAAGGTAGATTTTGTCTTCTAAAAAAATAATAAATGTTCTTGAAACATTTGCAGGTATTGGTGCACAACATAAAGCTATAACAAAAATAAACAAAGAAAAAAAGATTTTTGAGATTGTTTCAACAGTGGAGTGAGATGCAAGAGCAAATATTGCTTATGGTTTAATTCATAATTCTTTAGATAAAAAATTAAAAAAAATTTTGAAAAACAATAATTTAACTTCAGAAGAAGAAATAAACAAATTTTTATTAAATTTTACAATTTCTTTAGATTCTAAAAAACCAGCAAAGATAATTTCTAAAGACTATGAATTTAAGCAACTGTTAGCTGCTTCGATTATTTTATCAAACAATAATGTTGATATAACTAAATTAGATCCAAAAATTATTCAAGAAAAAGATATAGAACTTATAACTTATTCTTTCCCTTGTCAAGGTTTATCAATAGCAAATATGGGAAGATCAAAAGGAATTAATGATGATAAATCAACTTCTAGTTTAATTTGAGAAATATACAGAATTTTAAAAGGAGCAAGTAAAAAACCAAAATACTTATTAATGGAAAATGTAACAAATCTATTAAGTAAAAAATTCAAACCTGAATATGAAAAATGGCTTTCTGTTTTAGAAGATTTTGGTTATAAAACTTTTACAACCACTATTAACAGCATAAATGCTGGTTCTATTCAAAAAAGAGAAAGAGTTTTTGCTTTAAGTGTTAAAAAAGAAATAAAAACACCATTTAATGATGATAAAAGTTTTAAAGAATTTGTAGATAATATTGCATTTAAAAATAAATTAAGCCTAAATCAAAGAAAAAAAGTTTTTGAAAAAATCTTTAATTTTGACTTAAATTACAGCGAAAACCTAGATGTTTTAATGAATAATACAAAATCTAGAATAAAAATGGTCAAAACACAAAAGATTATTAATAAAAGTGAAAATTATATTATTAATACCTTGACAACCGTTCAAGACAGAATACCTTGTGTTGGAATTATTGAACATAAAAACAATTTAGAGCATAAATTAGATTATCGTTATATAACACCAAGAGAAGCTTATAAATTAATGGGTTTTAGTGATCAAGATTTTAATAAATTAAAACCATACTATGAAAAAAATATTCTCACAAAAGAAAGTCTTTATAGGCAAGCAGGAAATTCTATTGTAGTAGAAGCAATAGAGAATTTATTTAAGGTAATAAAAATCATTGAAAAAGGACAAGATAATGAATAAAAACATAAAATGATGAAAAGACAGAATGAAAGAAAATAATTTTATTACTTGAACCATTGGAACTAATATTTATTCTTATTTAAGTTTCACAGTACTTCAGTGACTTAATGAAGTTGATGAAAATGAAGAAATCATTTTAACAATTGATAAAAAAGAAGTTTTAGCTGAATTTAAAAATAACACACAATTCCCCTTTTATAAAGACAAAAAGTCTAAATCAGACTCTACAATTAGACAAATTTTAGATGTTTTATCTTCTCTTGGGATTATAGAACCGATAGGAGATAATTACAAAATTAATAAAGAATTAATAGATGTAAGAAAGACTGAATCAAACAATTTCTATGCTCTTAAAAAATTTGTAAAATCTAATTTTGCTAATTATATAAAAAAATTTGTTATAGATAAATTAAGAGACATTAAGGAAGAAAAGGAAATTTCGAATTCTTCTATTGAAACAAAATTTTGATGAAATGTTTTAGTAGTTTCAGATGAAACATTATTTAACGATAGACTTAAAGGCATATTTAACACTTTAGTAAAAGTTGGTAATGAAAAACGATTTTATGAAGACTTTGTATTAGAATTTTTATATAAAGAAATCGATAATGATGATATGGAAAAAATAATTTCTGACATAAAAAACATAACGGGGATAGAAGATTATTTATCTATTTTATATGAAGTTATAGATAATTATGAAAAAAATATTGTAAGATATGAAGACAACTCTTTAGATGAAGCAATTAAAAAAATTTCTAATTATTCAACCAAAAGTGAATTTGAAGTCATTAAAACAAGTGTTAAAGATATTTTTACTTCGCAAGAATTAAAATATATTTTACCTTTATATCAAAGAACTTATTCTTGAGATTCTAATATTATAATTGGACTTTTTGAATCTATTTATAATGATTTTATTAATACTAAGCAAAGAAAAAATGATTTCAGTTTTCTAAATAATATAATTATTGTTCAAAATGCAACAACAAACTCTATTGTAGATGGTCAACAAAGAATGGTGTCTTTAATAATAATTATTATTTTATTATATAAATTTTCTAAAAATAAATTTTTTGAAAATGCTCAAGAAAAATTAATACACTTAATTCCTAAAATAAAAGAAATGATTACTGAGTTTGCAAAAGATGATAGTAATTATTTAAGTCTGCAAAATATTTTTAATTCTATAAAAAAAGATGCTCAATTACAAAAGGATAGATTTTACGAAAACTCTTTTGAAATAATAAACCTTATTGTTAAGAAATTTGATAAAAAAGACGAGGATTTTCTTTTAGATTTCATTGATTATATTTTAAATAAAACATTCTTAATTACTACATATATAAAAGTTATGGATGATGATTTTGTAACTAAAATTTTTCAAAATTTAAATCAATATAGCAAAAAATTAGGAGTGCTTGATTTACTAAGAAATAAAGTTTTTGATATATATCGTGATGAAAAAGAGAATAAGATAAAATTATATAATTTAACTGTTAATATTTATTTTAGACGAAAACAGAAAAACGTTTGAAATGAAGATCTCAAAAAAATTTCAAATTTTTTAGATGCAGTTTTTATAAAATATAGATTATTTGAAGAATTGGAAAGAACAAACAAAAAATTTTATGACGAAATAGCAAATTGTTATAATAAATTTGAAAATTTATTTGAATATTATAATAGTAATTTTGAATTTGAAGATAAATTGGAATTACTATGAAAAGATATAATTGAATTTGAATATTGTTCTACTGGACATTTTAATAAATTCTCTACTTTATTAAGTGATAGTGAAATTAAAGAAAATAATAAATATTTAAATAATTTTAATGCCATTTTAACAGAGTATGAGCAAAAAATTTATGACTACAAACAAGTTAATTTTCAAATTAATAATATTTCTAATTCTGGTTCTAAAACTATTTTTACTCAATTAATTTGATCATTAGCATATAACTTGCAATTATTTGAAAATGAAGAAAATACAGAAAAAATGGTTATTTTTAGTAAATATTTAGCTGAAATAGAAAAATTTTCAGCTTTATGAGAAATAAGATTTGCTGGACAATCGCTTTCTAGTTCCATAAAATTAATTTGTAAAAATGATTTATTAAATTCAGATTTTAATTTAATAAATGAATCAAAACTTTATGAACTTTTAGAAAGAATAATAGTTGATTTAACAAAATTATCACTTGTTGAAAAAATCAATGAATTATGAAAATATTTATATGAAAAACAAAATAGTAAAAGCGATAACAAACTATACAAAAACATTATTGCAAAAGTTATTTACAGCTTACAAAATTCAAAAACTCCAAAGAGTTTTACAGGTTTTAAATCACAAGAAGAAAAATATCAAAGTATCGATTTTATTCCTTATACATATGAACATAATTTTCCACAAAAATTAGATCAAAGTACATTGAAAAACTTACTTGAATTAGGAATAAACAGAGAACAAATAGAGAGAATAACTAATTTAATTGGTAATGGGTTTTTATTGTTAGGAAAAGATAACTCTAAATTTAGTAATAAAACAACGAAAAACTATAAAGAAAGCAACATTGAAAACAAAACTATTGAAGGTTTTCAAAATACAGATTTTTATCTACTTGATTTTGAACAAATGAAAACATCAAATTCTATAAAATGAACTAATAATAAAATTCAAATTTCAAAATTAGATAATTTAGACATTGATAAAATTTCAAGTAAAGATGAATTTTTAGAATTATTAAATCAAAGAGAAAAAAGAACAAAAGAAATCATTGAAGCTTACATTTCTATATTGTTTTATGAATAGAAATAGCGAATATTTGATTTAATCCTTTTAATATTTAATAAATACTAATAAAGTAACAAAAAAATATTAACTAAAAAACAAAAAAATTTTTGTAACAGTTGCTTTTAATAGAGAAATTCATAAATTCTTCTTAATTAAAAATAGTTTTTTAAACTTTTTAATAGTTTTATAATATAAATTGTTTATAATTTATAATAAATTAAAAGAAAAGGAGAAATATGAAAATAGCATTAACAGTAATTTTAGTAATAATTTCATTAGTTATAATGATAGTTTCTCTTTTAATGTCTCCTAACTCTAATGGTTTTTCAGGAGCACTTGTTGGTTCTTCAGATTTAGATTTATTTAAAGTTTCAAAAGAAAGAGGACTTAAAAAAGTACTAAAATGAACAATGTTTTCAATGGGTTTTGTTTTACTTTTAGTTTCTTTAGTCATTAGGTTGTTTTAAAAATGAAAACATTTAATTTAAAAGCAATACAATCATTAGTAACAAATAAATCTTTAACTTTTTTAGAATTAGTAAAAAAAATGCAAATAGATAGAAAATTAAATAAGGAATTTTCTATTTTTTTAAATAAATCAGTGCAAAATAATCATTTGTTTTGTAAGGATCAAAAATACTCTTATAAACATGAATTTAAAAAAATTGTAGGAGAATTTTCTTTAAATTCAAAAGGTTTTGGCTTTATAAAAGTTTCAGAAACCGAAGATTTCTTTGTTCCAAAAGTTTATACTTGCAACTCTTTGGACAAGGATTTGGTTGAAGCAACATGTTTTGAAGAAAAAGATGGGGAAATATGATGTGCAATTAACAAAGTGGTTGAAAGATCAAAAAGTTTTCACTATGGTTACATTAAAAAAAATGGTTCCTTTTTTGATTTTATTTCTTTAGATCCACGTTTAAAAGCAAGATTTAGATGAAAAAATAAATACGCTTTTAGTGAAAATGATTTAGTAAAAGTAAAAATAGTAGATATACAAGGTAATAATTTAGTTATTGACTTGATTAAAAACTACGGTGATTTAAATAAACCTTTTCAAGATATTGAGTTAAGTATAGAAAAAAGCGAAATACCACATATTTTTCCTGAAGATGTTTTATTAGCTGCTAAACTTTTACCACAAACAATTGATAATGAAGATATAAGTGACAGAATTGATTTAAGAAAAGAAATAATAGTGACAATTGATGGTGATGATACTAAAGATTTTGATGATGCTATTAGTGTAAAAAAACTTGAAAATGGAAACTATATTTTAGGAGTTCATATAGCTGATGTAAGTTATTATGTTAAAGAAAATGAAACAATAGATTTAGAAGCAAGAAAAAGAGGAACATCTATTTATTTAGCAGACAGAGTTATTCCAATGTTGCCTTTTGAACTTTCTAACGGTATTTGTTCTTTAAATCCTAATGTTGATAGATTCACTATTACAATGGAATGTGAAATTGATTCCAAAGGAAATAATGTATGAATGAAATTTTATCCATCCATAATTAACTCTTACAAAAGACTAACATACAAAGAAGTTAATGATTTTTATAATAAAAACAAAGAATTTGATAAAAACATTTCTGAGTTATTAACTAATGCTAAAAATTTAACAGAAATTATTCGAAAATATAAGGTAAAACAAGGATTTATAGATTTTGAATTCGAAGAATCAAAAGTAGTTTTAGATAAAAATGGAAAAACTGTTGATATAGTAGTTAGAGAAAGAAATGAAAGTGAAAACATGATAGAAGATTTCATGGTAAGAGCTAACGAAAATGTTGCAGAATTTATGACTAAAAAGAATTTTCCTTTTATTTATAGAATCCATCCAGCACCAGATGTTGAAAAAATAAATGCTTTTAACCATGTTTTAAAACTATTAAATATAAATGTAACTATTCCTTTAACAGAAGAACCGAAGGAATTTGCCAAAGCAATGGAAAAAATTAAAAAAATTAATTTTGATAACTTTATAAAAATTAATTTATTAAGAACTATGCAAAAAGCAATTTATTCAGAAAAAAATGTTGGTCATTTCGGACTTGCTTCAGAATATTATACACACTTCACAAGTCCTATTCGTAGATACCCAGATTTGATAGTTCATAGATTACTTAGAGAACTAGTATTTTTAAAAAATACAGAAAAAATCGAAGCATACAAAAATGAATTACAAGAAATTTCTTTAAAAAATTCTTTAAGTGAACAAAGCGCTATTTCTTTAGAAAGAGAAGTTCTTGGAATAAAAATGGCAGAATTTTATGAAGACAAAATCAATAATAAAGAATTTAAAGCACAAATAGTTTCAGTTAAAAAATTTGGTTTTTTTGTTGAATTAGAAACTGGAACAAGTGCATTAGTTCACGTTTCCGCTTTACCTGGGGAAGGATTTGAAGTTGATGAAAATGAGTTATTTTTATCTAATCAAAAAATAACATATAAAGTTGGTGATTTTGTAAATATAAAAATAGAATCTGTTTCTAAATTTGAAGGAAAAATAAACGCAATTTTAGCATAGTTTTATACTATGCTTTTATTTTGAAATTTTTGTAAAAAATCCTTTTATACCTATAAATCCTTTATAAAAGTATTTTTTTTAAAAAAAATATAACAGAGATTTAAAAAAATGTAAAATTTATGTTATGAAAAGTAAGGAATTTTGAAAAGTTTTTTTATTTATTATTAAATGTACTTTTATTGGTTTTGGTGGCGGAAATGCACTAATGCCAATAATAAAAAAATATGCAGTTGATCAATATGGATGAATAACTGAAAAAGAATTTAATGATGGAATTGTTGCTGTTAATTTAATTCCTGGGCCAGCGGTTATAGAAATGTTATCTTATATTTCCATAGTAAAACTAGGTAAAATAAAAGGAATGATAGTTACACTTTTAGCAATAATGCCACACGTTATTATGGCAATGCTTCTTTATTTTTTAACAACATTTTTACCTAATAAATATTTATATGTAATTAATGCAGCAGTTATTCCTGTATTAATTGGAACAATAATAGCATTTGCTTATAGATATTTAAAAACAAGTTTTAAAACATTAAGCTTACCAATTTGAATTCCACTTTTTATACTAACATTATCATTTTGTTTGTTTGCTCCAAGTCCTTTTAATATACCAGCAATTCCTTTAGTATTAGTTATTTTTATAGTATTTATAGTTGAATTTATTAGAGTTAAAAAGGGGAAAAAATAATGATTTTAGCTATTTTAGCTTGTTTTTTAGGAGTACTAATAATAGGTTTAATTGTTTTTGGTGGTGGTCAAGTTTTCATACCTATTTTTGAAAATTTTTGAAATTTTTTATCAAATACATTCAATCTAGAAATTACAAAAGATCAAATTGATACAGTTATAACCATTTCTAATTCTACTCCCGGTGTAGTTTCTACCAAATTTGCAGCATTTACTGGTATTTTAGTTTCAAACGGACAATGATGAGGATGAATAATAAGTTTTTTTACATATTTAATTTTTTGTCTTCCTTCTATATTTTTAATGATTTTATCTGTAAAATTAATAAAAAATACAGAAAAAAATAAATATTTATCTAAAGTTATAAAATATTTAAATCCAGTTTTAGCAGGAATTTTATTTGCTCTTGCTATTCAATTATTTATAAGCATTACATTTCCAAATATTTATTTTAATGATACTAATTTAAGATATTTTGGTGTAAAATCAACAGAAAAAAGTTCGTTTTTTAGTGGATGAAGGTTTATAGCATTAATAATTTATTCTATATTTTTTATAATTATTTCTATAGTGTGAAATATAAAGAAAAAACCCGTATTTTTATTAATTTTAATTTCTATAATAACTGCATTTATTGTTTTTGAACCTTGATTGTAAAGGAGAAAAGTGTTAACAAAAGTAAAAAAAGTTACAACTAAACCTGGAGTTTATTTGTGAAAAAATGAAAAAAATGAAATCATATATATAGGTAAAGCTAAGAATTTGAGAAACAGAATGATGCAATACTTTAAAGGTAGCATCAATTCTCGTTATACTTATAAAATGGTAGAAGAAATCAGGGATTTTGAAATCATTGAAACTAATAGCGAAAAAGATTCTTTAATTTTAGAAACCAGATTAATTAATGAAAAAAAACCAAAATATAATATTCTTTTAAAAAATAATAAAAAATATCCTTATTTAGTAGTTAAAAAAGATAAAAAAATCTCTATTTTAAGAGAAAATAACTTTAAAGAAGGAAAGAATTTATATCACTTTGGACCACTTCCACCTAGTTACGGTTTTAGAGAAATTCAAAATCTAATTGAAAAAATGTTTTTATATAAAGATGGACTTAAAATAAAAGAAGATCAATGAAATGAAGAATCTCTAAACTCTACTTTTTTTCAAATAAAAAAGTTATTATCAAACAAAATGTCCTTTTTTATAAAGGAATTAAAAGAGAAATATGAAATTTATAAGTTTGATGATGTAAAGTTAGAATTAGCTTTAGAAATTAAAAAATTTATAGATAAATTAGAGAAAAATCTTAATGAGAAACAGACTATAGAATTAAATATCGAATACGATGTTGATATTTTTGATATTCAAGAAACTGAAAAATTCTTTTTTACTACAATTTTTATTTATCGTGCAGGATCTTTGTTAAGCATTATAGATGATAAATTTGACAAAAATACAGATAAAAACCTTTTTATAGCAAATTTTATTAATGAGTATTATAAAGAAAATATAATTCCTAAAAAAATAGTTTTAGGTGCTAATTTTTCAAATATAGATTTTAATTTAATTAATTTGGATAAAAAAATCCAAATAGCAAAAAAAGGACAATTTAAATTAGCTTGTGAAAATGCAGAATCTCACAATAAAAATAGAATATCTAAAATCGATGAAATTAAAAATCAAAATCAAGATTTTATTATTTTAGAATTAAAAGAGAAATTACAATTACAAAAATTAGAAAATTTTATTATTATTGATAATTCTTTTGAATTAGATAAAGTTCCAGTCACTTCTATTCTTTATTATAATAAGACTGAAAACATTGAAGATCTAAACTTTTTCTATGTTCATAAAAATAGTAAATCAAACTCTGATGTCGATTTTATGAAACAAGGTTTTCAAAAATATTTAGAAAAATTTTCTCATTTAGAACTAGATTTAATTTTAGTTGATGGTTTCCAAAATCAAATTTCAGCAATAGATAAAATTCTATTTAAAAACTCTTTATCTATACAAGTTTTTGGTCTTAAAAAAGATGAACATCATAGAACAAAATACTTAGTAGATTATAAAGATAATCAAATAAATGTAAGTGAATACTTATTTCTTTTTCTTTCTAAAATACAGGAAAAAGTAGACAAAACTGCAAAAAATTACAGAAACGCAATAAAGTTAAAAAAATTCAATTAAAGCTATTTATAGATAAAAATGTATAAGATTTTTATACATTTTCTTTATTTTTTTAATTTTATTTTTTTCTTATGGTATTATTTTTGCAACTCAAGGAGGTAATATGAAAAAGAAAACAAAAATCATATTAGGAGCTTCTACAGGGTTGACATTATCTGTAGCAGTTATAACAATCCCGAGCGTTTTATATGTTCAACAAAACTTAAATAAATCTGATAATAGTAATAACTCACAAAAAACTAAGATTACTAATAATGATCAAAAAGATTTATTAAAAGACAATATTAATTATTTAGCTATTGGAGATTCCATTAGTGCCGGTTTCAATAGTGAATACGGTTTTGAAATTGCAGGAGATTTAAAAAATAATCAAATTGAAGGATTAAGTTTTCCTGCTTTTTTAGCAAATTATATAAACAAATTAAAACCAAATGCAATACACCAGTTTAATAACTATGCTTTATCAGGTACAAGAATAGTAGATTGATTATATTTACTAGATGCACCTAATGCAAACTATAATCTTAAAGCAGAAAAAGGTTATTTTCAATTTCTTTTATCTTGAGATGATGACTCTCTAAATCCATTTAGACATAGAATAAAAGAGGCTTTTGGTGATTTTCAAAAAGAAAATTTAGAAAATTTAAAAAATAAAATAAAGGAATCTAATCTTATAACAATAAGTTTAGGGGCTAATGATTTATTTGGTTCTTTAAATTTTAATAACTTAGAAAAGTTATTTAATAAAGAAACTCAAAAAGAAGCAATTTTTAATTTAAAACAAGATTTAGAAAGAATTTCTAAAGAAAATTATGTAAATTTAAATAAATTAGTCTCTAAAATAAAGGAAATAAACAGTAAAACAGAAATTGTACTTGTTGGTTATCCAATGCCTTTATTGAGACTATTAAATATAATTGATCATTTTTTTAGTTCAATAGCACAGGAAAAAGTTAATTTAAGTAACCAAATTTTAGATTCCATTAATGCAGTCTCTAAAAAAGTAGCAATTGAAACTAAAATTAATTATATTGAAACTTTTGATGAAGATGATTGAAAATCTAATAATGATAAATGAGCAAAATCTATTTTTGATATTCATCCAACAGAATTAGGATATAAAAAAATGGCTCAAGATATTATTTTAAAATTATCTCTAAATGACATAGATAAAAACTATAGTTTAGTTAAGAATTGAGATGAAAACTATATAGATAAAGATAAAAATGCTTTTCATAAAATTTTTGATTTTTCAAAAAATAACGAAGAGATAGTTAAAATAATTTCAAATTCCAAACTATTTAATGATGAGATTTTAGAAAAATCAAATTATCAAACAGAATTAAATAAAGAAAAAAGCAAACTCTTTTCAATGAAAAGAATAGTCTTAAATTGAATTAATGCAAATCACCATTTAACTAATCAAATAATAAATTCGTTTATTTCTAAAATAAAGGAAAAATACGGAATAAATGATGAAATTGTAGAACTTTTTAATGAAAAAACAGAAGAAAATAAAACATTTATATTTAAATTAATGGAAGAGTTTTTAAGAACCGATTTTATAGATGTTGTAATTTTAAAACTACAAAAATATTTTGATGAAAATGATTTAGATTTAAATGGCATAGAAGGTACACAAATAATAACTTCTAAATTGTTATTAGAAGAATTAAAAACAATATTTAAAGATCAAAAATTTATTTTAAGAATTTTAAAACAATTTTTAAAATCTGATTTTGCTATAAAAAATAAGAATAAATTAACTGCATTAACTAATTTTGCAACAACCTTTATTTTAGAAAATCTGGACAAGTTAAACTTAGTAAATTTAAAAGAAAATAAAGCAACAATTTTAACTTTAACAAAGGAAAAATCCTTTATTAAAGTAATTTCAGATATATTAAATGATTTTATTATAAATGAAAATCATTATGATTCAATTAATGATTTTAATTCTTTATTTGTAGTTTATTTAGAAAACCATAAAGAAGAATTCAAAACCAATTTAATAAATATTATTAAATCCTTAAAAAACAATGAAACCATTTTAAATGTTATATCTAATACTATAGAACAAAAACTAAATTTAGAAAATCCTCAAGAAAACAAGGAAAATATTTTACCTTTTATAACTGATTTAATAGGTTCTGTCGATAAAATTGATTTAGTTTTACAAAATATTGATAAATTAATAGATTCTTTTGTTAAAGGAGAGTTGAGTTTTAATAACTTTTCTTTTGAAAAAGTAATTAGTATTTTGGATTTCAATTCACTAACTGGTGATTTAACTAAATTAGCAGATTTTTTTAAATTAATAGAAACTGGCGATATTTCAATAGAAAATTTTGTTAACTTTTTCAATGTAATAATAGAAAATTCTCCATTTAGCAACACCGAAAACTTAACAAAAGAAAAGAATCTATTCTTTTATTATTTAAATAATATAAATAATGATCCTGACACAAAAAAAAGAACAAGTTTAAGTATAAGTGATATTACTAAATTAAGCGGTGATTCTTTAGTTTCAAAAATTACTTTAATTTCAACAAAAGCATTTGAAAAATATAAAGAGTTTAAAAAGACTCATCCAAATGTTAATGAATTGGACAATCCATATAGAAAATTTCTATATAGATTTTCAGGATTAATTTTATGATATGCATATGAAACTTATGCAAGAGAAAGTTCTTTTCACTATATTATTTACTATTCTTCTTCACCATTCAATATAGAAAAAAGTATATATAATTCCTTAGCAGGAAAGTCAAAAGAGCAACAGACATTAATAACTTCAATATTTGGAAATAGATATTCATCATTTTTTGGTGATTCAGCCAAATCAATTCATAACAACGATTTAATGAAAATGATTTATTATAATACTGAAGCTAACAAGCACAATATTAAATGAAGAGAAAATCTATTTAAATTTATTAAACAAGGAAAACCAGATTTAAACAAATAGTTTGCTTATACAAGTAAAAAAAATAAAAAAATTATTGACTATTTTTAAAATTGTGGTAATATATATACAAGCGACCATAGCAAAGGGGATCACCTGATACCATTCCGAACTCAGTAGTTAAGACCTTTTACGCCGAAGATACCAGAGATGGGAAAATAGGGAGTTGCTGCTTTTTTTTTGCTTTTTTATAGATATAAAGGAGGTTTTATGTCATTTACTCATGAAATAAAAATGGAATTAATTGAAAACAAGATGAAAGAAAAGCAATTTAAAAGCTTCTTAAAAGGTTTAATCTTTACAAATTGTCAATTTAATAATAATGATTTAGAAGTTGTTATAAAAATTAATAGAGCAGATATTTCTATGAAAATAAAGGAAAAATTAGATAAATTTAAGATTAAATTTTATCGTTCAATTAAAAATAAAAACTGAATAATCATTTTAAAAAAAGATATTGATTTAGAATTAGTTATTAATGAACCAGCTTTCTTTTTTGCAGGAGCATTTTTAGGTGGTGGCACTATTTCAGGCATAGATTCTACTTCTTATCATCTTGAAATAAGTTATTTTGAAGAGAAAATAGGTAATTTAATGATTAAAAAATTAAATAACTATGAATTTAATTTTATTTCTAAAAAAAGAAAAAATAAATTTTTTATTTATGAAAAGAAAGTAAATAATATTTTGGACTTTTTAAGTGCAATTAGAGCAAACACTAGTTTTTTAAAATTTTTCAATTTGAAAAATGAAAGAGATATTGAAAATAACGCAAATAGACTTGCTAATTTAGACTTTCATAATCAACAAAGACTTGTAAATGCTTCTCAAAGAGATATAAAAAATTATTTATTTTTAAAAGAAAATAATTTGGTAGATCAACTCACTGATGATCAAGTGATTTTTTTTGAAATAAGAGTAAAATTCCCGTATTTACATTTAAATGAAATAGTGGAAATTTTAAAAGAAGAGCATAATATAATAAAAACTAAAGGTGGCTTAAATCATTGATCGATAAAATTAGCTCAAATCGTGTCTAAATATAAAGCAAAATAATATTTTTATAAAAAAGTCAAAAATAATATATAATAAATTTGTTATATAAACTTAGGAAGGGTATGAAAATGAGCAAATCAAGTTCAATTATTATGTTCTGAAATAACTCAATTGAAATTTATGCAATTGCTTTTTTTCATACCTTTTTTAAGTAAGAGAATAAAATTATTTTAAAAATAATGAATAAAACAAACTCTTACTTTTAAAAAAGTAGGAGTTTTTCTCTTTTATATAATAAAAAATAATAAGGAGATTTTATGCAAGAAAAATCAGTAAGAAAAATTGGCTTATTTGTTTCATTGATGTTGCTTATTGGTTCTGTTGTGGGAATAGGAATATTCTTCAAAAACGCATCAGTAGCTAAAGCAACCGGAAATAATGGATTAGCTTGATTATTGAGTTGAATTATTGGTGGAGTTATTTCACTTGGTGCAGCTCTTAGTTTTTCTGAAATAGGAAGTTTCAGAAAAACTAAATTAACAGGTTTATCTAGTTGAGCTTATAAAATTTATGGTGTAAAAGCAGGGTATGGAGTATCATTTTTATATTCACTTTTTTATTATGGGTTATTAACTAGTGTTTTAGGTATTTTTGGATCAGAAATATTTTTCTTTTTCTTATCAGGAATAACAAGTTTGGAGTTTGGTAAAATTCCATTTTGAGTAATTGTTGTAGTAGGTTTATTATTCTCTGTTCTATTTTTAGCTTTAAATCATTTATCTATTAGAACAAGCGGAATAATACAAACAGTAGTAACATTTACAAAATTTATTCCTTTAATAGTTGCTGTTGTTGTGGGAATTGCGTTTTTTGACACTCATAATTCAGAAGGTGGAGTAAATGCGTTTTTAGATTTTGAAGGGAAAGCACCTTTTGGATTAAAAGGAATGATTGTCGCAATTCCTGCAGTTCTCTTTTCTTATGATGCTTTTTTAGTTGCCGGTTCTGTAAGAAACAAAATGAAAAATGCATCTAAAAATTTACCTTTTGTAATTTTATTTGGAATGACTCTTATAGTTATTTTATATACTTTAATTGCTGTGTCATCCATTTTACATAATAGCGGTATTGTTTGAACAGTTTTAGCAGATACATTACCAAAAACTGTATCTAAATATATTATTCCATCTGTAGTGTTCTTTATTTTAATATCAACTTTTGGAGTAATAAACGGAATAACATTAGCATTTATTAGTGAAACATATAGTGCAATTGACTTAAATTTATTTTTTGGTTCATATGCACTAAAAAGAAAAATAGGTGCTAAAAAAACAGAATTAATATACAATGCAATCATTTTAACTTTTTGAGCTATCTTGATTTTAGTACCTTCAGTGGTTTTAAAAATGGATAGTTGAATAGATGGAGCAACAAATTATCCTACAGTTTTCTTTTTTGGTATATATGGATTTGTAATTGGTTCATATTTAATAAAAAGAAATAAAATTACAGAAACTAAGAAATTAAATAGTTATTTATTTTATACATTTTCTGTAATTTCTGTTGTAGGTATTGCTTTTGTAGAAGTAGTTTATTTATATACAATTTTTTCAGATTTATTTAACCCTGATTTTAAATCTTCATGAGGTTTATTTAGAGACAATGGAAATTTAATATATAAATGAGTTCCTGTTTTAGTTTATTTCTTATTTTTAGGATTCTGTATTGGTTCTTTATATTTAAATATTTTCTTAGAGAAAAAAGTTTTCAAAAGAAATATTTTAGAAGAAATGAAGTTAAAATTACAAGAATATGAAGCAGAAAATTAATCGGTTACAAACCGATTTTTTTCTTATATTTAGTCATTTTTATAATATTTTTGAAATATTTATAATAAAAGTGTAAAATTTTTATATTATGCCAGAATTACCAGAAGTTAGAGTCGTAAGACAAGAATTAAATAAATATGTTCAAAATAAAAAAATTGAGAATATTCATATTTTTAGAGATTCATTTATAAAGGAAATTTCCGTAGAAAAGTTTAAAGAAGCTTTAATTGGACAAACAATTGTAGAAGTAACTAATGAAGGAAAATTTCTTGTATTTCATTTAACTAATGATAATATTATTTTAAGTCATTTGAGAATGGAAGGAAAATATAATTATTTTGAACCAGCAAAAACAAGATTAAAACATGATTATGTTCTTTTTGAGTTTAGTGATAATAGTAATTTACACTACAATGATACAAGAACATTTGGAACTTTTCACTTAAGAACAAAGCAAAATTATTTAACAACAAATCCACTTGCTAAATTAGGAAAGATACCTGCACAAACAAATTTAGAAGAATTTTATAAAAAATTAAAATCTAGAAAAAAAGCAATTAAAACTTCTTTATTAGATCAAACTCTTGTTTTAGGATTAGGAAATATTTATGTAGATGAAGTGCTGTTTGCAACCAAAATTCATCCAGAAACTCCTAGTAATTTAATTTCCAAAAAACAAGCTAAAGAAATTTTAGAAGTAGCTACAGATATTTTAGATCGTTCCACTGAATTAGGCGGAAGTAGTATAAATTCTTACACATCATTAAACAAGAAAAAAGGTTCTTTCCAAAACTTTTTACAAGTTCACACTAAAAAAGGATTACCTTGCCCTATCTGTCAAAATGAAATTTTAAAAATAAAAGTAAATGGTAGAGGAACCTATTACTGTAAGGAATGTCAAAAATAAATGAATAATTGAAGTTATGAAAAAACAATTGATTTGCACGGATTAACTACATCAGAAGCAGAAATAGTATTATCAAATGCCATTTTTGAATTTAATAATTCAAATCAATATGACAGTTTAAATATAATTGTAGGAAGGGGTACAGGAACATTAAAAGTTTTTGTTAGAAGTTTTCTTGAAAGAGAAAATTTGTTTTTTACAGAAGGTGAAATAAACTTTTCAGTATTCAAAAAAGCATTTTAAAAGCAAGCTTTATAGCTTGCTTTTTTGGTCAAATTAATGATTGGAGCGAGTGAAGGGAATCGAACCCTCATAGTCAGCTTGGAAGGCTGAAGTTCTGCCATTAAACTACACTCGCGAGATACTTTATTATTATAAACTATTTTTTGTAAAAATCAAGAATTTTTATAGAAATTTTTATTTTTTTAAAAAAAATTTAAAAAAAACGGAAAAAATAAATAAAAAAAGCGATTTTTAGTCATTAAATATTATGTGATTTTTTACTTTATAAAGAAAAATACCTTTTTTTAATAAAAAGGAAGATGTCCTATTTTGAGAAAAGAGAAATTGTAAAATTAAATTAATTTTATTTTCAGTTAAATTTATATTTAAAAATTTTTGGTGAATTAGGTTATATATTAAATTTTTTTGCTTTTTTTCTGTTTGTTGTTTTAATCAATCAATATCAAAATTTGTTTTTTCTCATTTTTGCAACATTTTTTTATTTTTTCTATCTTTAAATAATAAAAAAATGTTTTTAATTTTGTAAGAAAAAATTGTTAGATTTTTATAAAAAGATTTATTTTTAAACTCAATTCTAATTTTATTTCTTTCATAAATTGGTAAGTTATTTGTATAGTCAATGGCAAAATTTATGTTTTTATTTTTTAATATTTTTTCAATTTTGTTTTTTGAATACTTAAAAAGTAATGGTCTATAAATTTGCATATCAAAGAGTTGACTTTTCTTTTTTATACCTCAATAATTAACTATTTTATTTTTATTTTTTTGAAGCATTATTGTCTCAAAAAAATCATCTTTATTATGGGCAATATAAAGGAAATTACAGTTATTTTCTTTATAAATTTTTTTAAAAAAATCATATCTTATTTGTCTGGCAAAATTTTGGAAATTTTCTATCTTTTCATAATTATCATAACTAACAGTTAGAACAAAAAAAGGAATTTTGTATTTTTTACAAAAATTCTCTACTATTGTTTGATCTTCATCACTAGTTTCTCTTTTTTTATAGTTAACGTGTGCCACAACAATATCTTTATTTTTAAATTTATTTAACATAAAGATAGAATCTGGTCCGCCACTAACTGCTAAGAGAACTCTTTGCTTTTTTATTTTTAGCATTAAACCTTTCAATAACCATTCTTATATCGTTTGAAATAAATTCAATTGAAGCAAGAGCGGCATCTTCAACAACTTTATCAATTATTTCTTTTTCATTTTGACTAAAAGGGGTTAAAACGTAATTTCTAGTGTTTTTATTTTCTGGTCGACCAATTCCTATTTTTAATCTTTTAATTTGATCAGTACCTAGTTGTTCAATAATGTTTTTCATACCATTATGCCCAGCGTGAGAACCGTGATTTTTAATTGCTGCTTGACCTATTTTAAAGTCCATATCATCATAAATAACAAGAATATCATCAGCAGGAATTTTAAAGAAAGACATTATTTCTCTTACAAAATCACCTGACTTATTCATGTAAGTAAATGGTTTTGCTAAAACATAATCTTCTTTTTTTGCAAAAACACCATTGAATTTGCTTCTTTCAAATTTTAATTCTAATTCATTAGCTATTTTATCTAAAACTCAAAATCCCACGTTGTGCTTTGTATTTTCATATTCAACACCAGGATTTCCTAAACCTATAATTAATTTCATATTTTAAATTATATTCCATTATAAGAATAATTTTTACAAATAAAAGTAAAATTCTTTAGTCATTTTGTTCTAAAAAATAATTGATATTTGTTTTTCTTTCTCTCTCTTCTGTTGATACAGCTATTTCAATAGCATCTTTTTCTCCAATAATTATTAATTCATCCTTTGCTCTTGTAATTCCTGTATAAAAGATTTTTTTATTTAAAAATATATTATATTCTTTAAAAATTAAATATATAAGAGCAGATGTTTCAGAACCTTGAAATTTATGTACAGAAACACAATAAGATAAAACTATAGAATTTCTGAATTTTTGCTCTGTAAATTTAATTAGTTTATCATTAAATTTAATTATTATAAATTCCACTTTTTCTTTATAAAACAGAATATTTTCTATATAACCGATTTCCCCGTTTACTAAATTTTGACTGGAATCATTTTCTGTTTGCATAACTTTGTCGTTAACAAAGTACTTAATGCCGTCTATTTCAAAAAAAGTATTATTTTTTTCATCAAAAATTTTGCTTTGAATTATTTTATTAATATTATTAATTCCTGCATTTCCTGCATATTTTGGAGCAATTACAATAAAATCATTTATTGAAAATTTTGATAAAAATAAGTCAATTTGCTTATTGAAAATTTCTAGAAAAGACTTTGCATTACTTTCATAAAATTTTACATAATTATTTTTAAATACAGGTATTTGGCCATTATTTACTGACGCTGCAATTTCTAATATTTCTTGTTTGTCTTTTTGACGATAATTATTTATTAATTTATTAGTAATAAATTTATCACTGTTAATAAAGTCATTTAATAAATTTCCATAACCAATGGAAGGTAATTGATCTTTGTCTCCAATTAAAACTATCTTTTTGATTTTATTTAAATCCAAAGATTTTAAGAGTTTATAGAATAAATCAGTATTCACCATAGAAAATTCATCGATAATTAAAGCATTAATTTCTTTTGTTAATTCTAAATTATATTCAATATTTTCGTTTTCTCATGAGACTTCTAAAAATGAATGAATTGTTCTAGAAGGGATGGATGCTTTTTGCAAAATATGAAAAGAGGCTCTACCTGTTGGAGTGAGAACTGCGACGTTTTTTTCTCCAAAAACATCGCTAAATCCTTTATAAATGAATTTTAGAATTTCTGTTTTACCAGTCCCTGGACCACCTGTTATAATAGTTAAATTATTTTCAAAAGCAGAAATAACAGAATTTTTTTGTATATCGTCTAAATACTTACCAATAATAGATTTTTTATATTTAAATTTATATTCTTTCTTTTTAATTTCATTAATAGTTTTTGCAATAAATTGCTCTTGTTCATACATTATAAAGTGAGTAATATTTTTTTTATCTTTGACAAAAAATAAAAATTTTTGATCCATTAAAATCTTTACATATTCTTTAAATTCTTCAATACTCATAAAATTTTTTTTATTTGCATTTTTATATACATGTTTTATTTCTTCTGGTTCTAAAAAAGTATTTTCATTATCTTTTAAATAAGATAAAAACTCATTTAAAATTATGTATTTTTTTCTAATTTTACTTTCTGGTTTTATACCTAAAGCTAAAGCCATTTTATCTACATCAGCAAAAACATATTCATCAACTGTATCTAAAATACAAAAAGGTTGCTCTTTTAAGTATTTTCAAAATTCTAGAAGTCTGTATTTTTTATCTAATTTAGAATATAAATTTTCTAATCCGTTTGAAAAAAAGAAAATCTCTATTTCTTGTTTTAAAGAATTGGCAGAAATTTTGTCAAAAATAATTTTTGCTTTTCTTTCGGGAATTAATTTAGGAATAGAATAAATGAGATTAGGATCATTTTTCAAAATAGATATGGATTTATCACCCCAAGTGTTATAAATACTTTGAGCCATTTTTTGACCTATTCCTGGAAAAAGTGAAGAAGAAAAGTATTTTACTATTTCTTTTTCGTTGGTTTCAATAATTAATTCACATTTTTTTAATTCTCAACTATTTTGATATTTTGGATGGTTTTTTTCTAAAGCAGTAATTAAATAAGATTTTTTTAATTCTAAATTAATTTTTGAAGTTAGACTAATTATTTGTTTTTCTTTAGTTTTTACTAAAAAAATAAAGAAATTTTTAGTATTGTTTTCAAAAATCTTTCTTTCTACTTTGACTTCAAATTCTTTCATATGGAAATTATAAACTACTATTAAAAAATATCAATTCAATTTTAACTAATAAGATATATTTTTAGTTTTTGTATTATAATTTTATTTATGTTAAATATTAAATTTATATTAAATAATAAAGAAGAAGTTATTAATAAACTTAAAACAAGAAATTTTGATATTTCTTTAGTAGAAGAAATTTTTAAACTTGGAGAAAAAAGAAGTGAAGTTATGTCAAAACTTCAATTTTTAGAAAGTCAAAGAAATGAAAAATCTGCAAAAATTGGTCAAATGGTAAGAAATAAAGAAAATACTGACCAAATCAAAAAGGAAGTAAGTGAACTTAAAATTCAAATTGATTCATTAAGTGAGCAAAGCAACGAAATTAACTCTAAAATTGAAAATATATTACTAAATATTCCTAATTTACCTTTAGATTCAGTTCCTGTAGGTTTAGATGAAAATGATAATGTAGTAGTTGAAGTTAAAGACAAAATTGGTAGAGGACTTGTAAAAGCATTAAAACCACACTATGAAATTGGTTTAGATTTAGACATTTTAGATTTTGCAAGAGCAGTTAAAATGTCTGGTTCTAGATTTGCTATTTTTAAAAATGAAGGAGCAAGATTAGTAAGAGCATTAGTTTCATTTATGTTAGATGAACACGTAAAAAATGGTTATACAGAAATGGTTACTCCTACAATGGTTTTAAGCAAAATGCTTTATGGAACAGGACAACTTCCAAAGTTTGCTGAAGATTTATATAAAATTGAAAATAATGATATGTGAATGATTCCTACAGCAGAAGTAACTTTAACCAATTATCATAATGATGAAATTTTAGATTTAAATGTTGCTAAAAAATACGTTGGTTATACAAAATGTTATAGATCTGAATCAGGAAGTGGTGGAAGAGATACTAAAGGATTAATTAGATCTCACGAATTTCACAAAGTAGAATTAGTTAAAATAGTTAATGATAAAGACAAAATGAATGAATTTCACCAAACTGTAAAAGATGCTGCTAATATTTTAGAAAAACTAGAAATTCCATATAGAACAGTAACATTAAGCACAGGGGATTTAGGTTTTTCTTCTAAACAAACATTTGATTTAGAATTATGACTTCCTTCAGAACAAAGATTTAGAGAAGTTTCATCAATTTCATTCTTTGGTGATTTTCAAGCAAGAAGAGCATTAATTAGATATAAAAACGAAGACAATAAAACAGAATATGCAAATACTATAAATGGTTCAGGTATAGCTATAGATAGGGTTTTTGCTGCTATTTTAGAGCAATATCAAAACGAAGACGGAACAATTGATATTCCAAAAGTTTTAGTTCCTTATATGAATGGTTTAACTAAAATTTCAAAGTAAAATTCACAAAAAGTATTGTGATTAAAGTGGGACAATTTATTGGGATACATTTTACCCGTGAAATCATTGGTAAAATTTTTTTATTTGAAGAAACTGCTTTTAATTTCTCATTTTGTCATTATAGTTATATTTACTTTTTTATTTTCATTATATCAATTTAACCACATAGACAAAAAGTGATATTTTATATTAGGAATGGGGGGGAATTTTATTTCTGTTTTAATAATTATTTCAATTTTAGTATAAAAATAATTCAATAAAATGGTAAAATTTATTTATTGAAAGAACGGTGGCTAATTAGCGAATCTCTTATTTATGTCCGTTTTTTAGGTTTGATATAAGGAAAAAAAGAAAACTCACTTTTAAAGCGAGTTTTTTAAATTGAAGAATATATTTATAAATTTCATATTTTTTTTACTTCTATTAATCTTTTAAGCACTATCAAAAGTGTGGTATTTTTTTTATTTTCCCTTTTTAAGCATATTTTTTATTTCATTTACCTTGTTTAATCTTTCTCAAGGTAAATCTAAATCATTTCTTCCAAAGTGTCCAAATGAAGCAGTTTGTTGATAAATAGGTTGTTTAAGATTTAAATCTCTAATAATCCCTGCTGGAGTTAAATCAAAAACATTATCTATAATTTCTAAAATTAGTGCATCACTATAATTAGATGTATTAAATGTGTTAACATTTATTGAAATTGGTTTACTAACACCGATTGCATAAGATAATTGAATTTCAATTTTTTTAGCAATTTTTGCTGCTACTAAATTTTTAGCAACTCATCTTGCTGCATATGCCGCACTTCTATCAACCTTTGTATAATCTTTTCCACTAAATGCTCCACCTCCGTGTTTAGCTGCACCACCATATGTATCTACTATTATTTTTCTTCCTGTTAATCCAGCATCTCCAATAGGTCCGCCTATAACAAATTTTCCTGTTGGATTAATTAAAATTTTATAATTATTATTTAAATTATATTTATTAGAAATATATAACATAATTTCTTCTTTTATAAAGGATTTAAAGGCGTTTTCGTCATAATTAGCATCATGTTGAATAGACATTAAGATAGTGTCTATCTTTATATTTTTTTCATTTGTATAGTCTATTGTTACTTGACTTTTCATATCAGATTTTGCTCATTTAAATTTATGACTCACTCTTAACTCTTCTGCTCTTTTAACTAAAGCATGAGCAAGGGTAATTGCTAAGGGCATAAATTCAGGAGTTTCATCGGTTGCATAACCAAACATAATACCTTGATCACCTGCTCCTATTTCTCCGTCTTTTTTATCAACTCCTTGGTTGATATCTGGACTTTGACTATTAACGTTAGAAACAATTGTAAAGTCACTTTCATTATATCCTAATTTCTTAACTGTATTTCAAGCTACTTTAACAACGTCTACATAAGTCTTAGTTGTTATTTCTCCTCCTATGATAATTAATCTATTAGAAGCCATAACTTCACATGCAACTCTTGCATCTGGATCTTTCTTTAGAATAGCATCTAATACTCCATCACTAATTTGATCACATATTTTATCTGGATGTCCTTTTCCTACACTTTCACTTGTAAATAATTTTTTATACATTTTTCTCCTTGTTATTTGTTTTTTTAAAAAATAAAATTCTCTAATTTACAAAAGAGAATTTTTGGAACATTAAAGATTTCTATACATGACAGATATTTAATATCCCAAGGGTTTCCACCTTGCATTGCAGGTTGGCTCACTTCAAAGTTCCCTTAAACTCAGTGACTCTTAATGTATTTTTTTACACTAAAATGATACAACATTTTTCCAAAAATAAAAAAAAATAATTTTTTTTGGCAAAAAGTTAAAAAAATGGTAAAATTTTAATGAAAAATAAACTTTTTGGCAAAATGAACCAATTTTTACCCCCCAAAAATTTAAGAAAAATAGGATTTTGCAAAAATTGAGTTATATTTTTCAAATATGCCTGTTTTTCCCATATATTTGGAAAAAATAGTTAATAAAAAGTAAACAAAATAGTAACATAATATTTCGTATAAAGTTTATTCTTTTTAACAAGAATCTTTCTTATTTTTGTTTTGAGTTTCCTCAAAATTAAAGAAATAAAAATTTCAATTAATAATTTTCTCTCTGATTTTAAAGAGAGATTTTTTTATTTTTATTAAATTAAAATATTTGAGTTGTAGTTATAAAAATTGAAGTTAATGTAAAATTGTTTTTAAATGATTTAGTCTAGTTTTTATTCTTTATACTTCTTCTTTTCTACATAGTTGTAAAATGGTGCTTGTAAGTCTTGTAATAAATTTCAATATATTATTTTTATTTGTATATAAATAATTTAATATTCTTTGGTATTAGGAATTTTTACTAAATAGCTTAATTTAATTTTTTTTGATTTGTTATTCAAACTTTAATTTTGTAGTTACCTATATTATTTATTAAGTTTTTTATTAATATAAAATAAGAATTTTGAAAATCATATAGGATTCAACTATTTTGAATTAAAAGAAAAAAAATTGAGTTGATTTCAAAATTAAGTACTTCTAATTTTAATTACTAATATTATCTACTTATTTTGTTTTAATAAATTAAAAATTTTATTAATATATTTTGATTTATAATTAATCTTTTTGAAAATATTTATTTCTTAAATTTATTTTTTATTTATATTAAATAATTAAAAAATTTTGTATATTTACAAGAAAAATACAACTCTTTTTTTCTTTAAATTTAGTCTAAAAACAAAGAAAAATGGACTTTTTTACCAAAATCTTTGTTTTTTTTTTTTTTTGTATAATGCTTTATGAAAGGAGGTTTTATGAATAATAAAAAATCAATTATTTCTAAATTATTTTATTTATTGAAAGGTTATACATATTTTGAAGAAAGTTGAGAAAATGTTTTAACATCAGGAAAATTAGATGAAGTTGATATGAGTGAAGAGTGAACTTGAAAATGACATTTAGAAGGTTATAAAAATAAGAAAACAAATAAAATTAATGAATTTTCTCTTTCCTATGAATATGATTATAAACAATATCAAACTATTTCAAATTTAGTTCATCCTATTACTGTAAAATCAGAATCTAAATCTGAACCAAAATATTTTTATAATTCCGATGTCAATACCTTAGAAGAAATTTATAAATTAGCAGGAAATGAATCTGTATTAGAATGTTTTAAAAATCCAACATTAAAAGACAAATCTTTAGATGAATGATTAAATTTTGATGCTAAATTTAAAAATTATACATTCAATCCATTTTCTTTAGAAAATATAATCTATGTTGCTTTTAATGAAAAAGAAGTAATATTTAAAAAATATCTAATTAGAAAAATTGTTGAAAAAATTGCAATTGAATTCTTCAATAATGCAAAAGAAAATGTTAAAAGAAGCAAATCTTTAGAACAAGCTGAAATTTTGGATTTTAAAATTTATAAAACCAAGATACTAGATAAATTAAAAGACTATTCTTTGGTTGAAATTTCAGAAAAAACAATTGAAACTTGTTGAAATGAAATTATTAAATTAAAAATAAAAGAATATGAAAAAGAAGCATATACAAATTCAGAAAAAGTATTAATATTTTCAAATTCATCAGCTTTTGAATTGGCACTTAAAAATCACAATCCTTACTATCAAGCAGGAGAATTTATACTTTTACAAGATGCTGATGAAGAGAATAGTAATCCAAATCCAAAATATGGAAGCATAAAAATTAGCGGGCAAGAAAAGAAAGTCCTTGCAGCACAAGGACAAGGTTTTCTTGAAGCGGGTACTATGGTTAATATTCAAAGAGAAAAGCATGGAATCTTTTATGTGACTAAAGTTAAAAAAATAAAAAATTAAGAAAGGATGTTTAAAAAATGATATATATAATTATATCTGTTATTGCTGCAGTTATCGTAATAGGTGCTGGTGTTTGATTCTTTTTAAAGAAAAAGAAAGAAAAAGAAGCACAAAGAAAAAAAGCAGCTTTTGAAAGAAAAAAATCAGAATTAAGAACTAAAATAGAAACTCTAAAATCTCCTGATAAAGAAAATAATTTAGCAAAACTTAATTCTATGCAAGTTGAAAATAATACAATTAAGGATTTAGAGACTTTCAGTACAGAAATCGATAATTTAATAGCTAAAATGCTTTTAGAAGAAAAAGAAAGACAAGAAAGAGAAAGACAAAAAAGAAGAATCGATCTTGCTGAAAACGAGTTTACTGTTATTGAAAACAAAAATACAAAAATCATTACCCAATTTTTAAAAACTCCTGGAACATATTACTGAGAAGAAGATGAACAAATTAAAACTTCTTTATTTGAAAACGAAGGAGCAAGCAAAGCAACTTTTGGTTTAGACGAAACTCCAATGAGATTTGATATTAACAAATTGTTTACCAAAGATAACAAAAGATTAAATATTGAATTAGTATTAATGTGAAAGGTTTTAGAACCAGAATTATTTTATAGACAAAAAGAAGCTCATAAGAAAAAATTAGAAATTGGTGTTAAAAACTCTATTTCAGATTTTATAAGAAGCAAAAATTGAGAAGAATTATCAGGTATAAACAATCAACTAAAATCTAATTTATTAAAAGAAATTGAATCAATTATATCTAATACAGGTTTAGAAATAGTTAATTTAAATAATGATATTAATTTAGACGAAGATGATGTTAAAGCATTAAAAGAAATTAACACAGCAGAAGAAAAAAGTAAAATTAAAAAACTTGAAACAGAAGATGAATATTACAGATTAAAAAGATTAGCAGAAGCAGAAAGAGACTATATTGAAATTATAAAATCTGCAAATATTTCAGAAGAAGTATTAGTTTGAAAAGCCATTGATAAATTATCCGATTTAATCAAATCAAAAAACACTAATACTCTAGTTGTTTCTCCAAATTTAAAAGAAACAGCATTAGAAATTATAAGAAAAGATTCTAAAATCTAGTAAAAAGAAAAATACTTAAACATAAACAAGAAAGTAAATTTTGAATACAATATTTATTTTGTTGTTTATTTTTTGTAATAAATAAATAATAAAAAAAGGAGAACAATGAAATTAAAAGAATTTGCAAAATTCCCAGCAAAAGCAGTACCACTTACTAGTTTTGTATTTGATATATTTGCTATATTATTATATTTAAGTATTGCAGTTATAATGGGATTACATTTATATAAATCAATAATAAAATACAAAGAAGAAAACCAAATTAAAACACTACCACAATTATACTGAGCAAAAGCAAAAATTTTAATGCCAATAGCAGCACTATTAAGTATATTTTTATCATATTCATACACACAAATTATTAGTGGTTCAGGAGTAGCACCTAAAACATTATTAACCGGAGCTACTATTGCTAGTGTGACTCATAATATTACCGCTGTTACAATAGTAAGTAGTATAGTATCAATTTTAGTAATAAGTGTTGCGCTTGCTAACTTTGTATATGCGTTATACTTCTTAATTAGTGAACTTATTAAAGTATCAAAAGACAAAAATGCAGTTGTATCTATACCATCTGTATTAAAAGAACGAATTGTTATATCATTTCCACATATATTTTTCTTAGGATTAGTAAAAGTTTTCTTATCACAACCAGGGATTTTAACAGGGACTAGTGAAATACCACTGGCAATCCTAAACTTTGTAACTGGTGGAGTAATTGATTTAGCAGGAATAAATATGATAGCTGCTACATTAACTGACTTAAGAGCATTAGCAGCAGCAAAACAATAAGATTATATTTAGGAGAAAGTAATAAATATAGACAGAAAAACTTAACCTAATATTAAGTTTTTTGTCTCACTTTATTGTTGAAAGAGATTCTAATACAAATGAAATTATCTTAAAAACTAAAAAAGAAGGAGAATTTTCCAATTACGCTTGAAAAATTTATGAAGAGTTTAAAAATTATATAAAAGTTAACAAGTAAAAATAGAAATAAAAAAACCGAAAATACCTAAAACAAGGCAAAATCGGTTAATATTTGATTTTCAACTGGGAAACTCAGTAATATTGTTTGTATTTGTATTTGTAGTTGTAACCTAAATTTTTACTATTTTTCTATACTTAGCAAAAAATGACACATTTTCAACAAAAAAATGTGTTTTTTTATCAAAATTTTTGATTTTTTTCTTTAATTTTTTCAAAATTTTAGTATAATATAAATACTTAGGAGGAACTATATGTTTTTTAATGATTTTAAAGTAAAATTACCTATTAAAAATGCAAAAATTTCTAGACAAAAAAATGTTAAATATGTTCAGTTAGTGATAGAAAGCAAATATGATAAAGTAAAAAAATACCAAGTGGACAAAAAAGTTTTAATCGGAAAAGCAACAGAAGATGAGAAATTTTTAATACCAAATGATAATTACTTTAATTATTTTGGTGAAGAAACTTTGATTGAAGTTGAATCAGAACAAAAATTTTCTGAGTCTATGAGTATTGGACAATATTTTGTGTATCAGTTTGTTTTTAAGAAACTTGGGATTGATTCAATCTTAAAAAATATGTATGGTGTGAAATCTGATTTGTTGCAAGGATTAGCTTGTTTTTATTCATTAGATTCTAATTCAACTTCGCAAGGATTTTTAGATTGAACATTTGATAACTATATAAAATTACAAAAACAATACTCATTAGCATCTATTTCTAAATTTATTACAAATGATATAACAAACCAAAATATTAACGATTTTTCATTTCAATGAATTAATAAATCAAAAGAATTATTTCATTTGAAAAATAAAGATGTTTATCTAAATATTGATTCTACAAATGTCGCAACTGAAGCTAAAAATATTGAAATGGCTGAATATGGTTATTCAAAAAATAACAAGAGCGAACCTATTGTAAACATTAATATGATTGTCGAACAATCAACTGGTATTCCTGTGTTTCACGAGGTTTATTCAGGATCAATAACAGACCAATCTCAATGTATTTCATTAATGGAAAAAGCGAATTCTTTTGAACTAAGAAAACATATTTTTGTTCTTGATAGAGGATATTTTTCATCCAAAAACCTTGATTTTATGGTAGAAAACGATTTTCAATTCATTATGATGGCTCGTACCTGAAACAAGCAATTAAGAGAAATAATTTCAAGAAAAAAGAATGAAATTATTGATCAATATAACACTTCTTTAAATGATGCTGGGTATTTTGGAATAACTGAAAAAATGAAAGTTTTTAGTGACATAAACAGATTATATAATGTTCATATAGTTTATTCTCGTGCTAAGGAATTTGAGACAAGATCATATTATGATAAGTATTTCAAAGACTTATTAATTTTATTAAAAAATCAAAAAAAACTCACTGAGAGAATTAAGGAAGATTACGGAAAATATATTGATTTTGAAATTGATAATCAAAATAATATTATAAATTTAACTGTTAAATCAGATGTATTTAAAAGTCATATAGAAAATGCAGGGTTTTTTGCAATAATATCAAACACAAACATCGATATAAATGAAGTGTTAGAAATTTATAAAAAAAGAGACAATATTGAAAAGACTTTTAGATGAATAAAACAATCATCTGGTTTAGGTAACTATACAAGATTCGATAATGCATTTAATTCAAAGGTTTTTATTACTTTTTTAGGTTCAATAGTCCGTTCTTACATATTTTACAAGTGCAAAAAATACCTTGAAAATCATAGTTCATCCTCTTTTAACACGATTATGTATGAATTAAGAAAAATTAAAGTTACAAAATTTACAACAAGATATATAAGAAAAAATTCCCTTACTAAAAAGCAAAAGGAAATTTTCAATTTACTTGAAATAGATGTTAAAACAATGATCAAATATATAGATGAATTAAACAATAAAATTAACTAAGTATAGAAATTTAGTAAAAATTTAGGTTGTAATTTTAAAAGCATTATTTACTTGGGCGTTTGATTATATAATTACATTTGGTACTAATACAATATTACTATTATTTAAGAGTTTTTCAATTATAGTAGAATCAATAGCATATAATCCCCGTAAAGATACAGTTTATGAAAATATTGAACAATGATGAATTAACTGAAAAAATTTAGTATTTAATGTTGGTTATCTTACAGTGTTTATTTTATTTCAATTAATATTTGTATTATTTAAAGATTCAGCAATTCAATTTCTATTTAGACAAAACTTTGCTTCTTCTATTAATAATTTATTTGTATTTGTAATTGGAATAGTATTTTTTGGAATTTCAATTGAAGTATATAATAAATGGGGTAATGACTTAGCTGCTAGATGAGATGTAGAATTTTATGCTGAATTACCTCAACCATTTGAAAAAATTAAAGAAGCTATTGGTGGAGCTGTTAAACTTGCTACCAAAGTCGGTGGTGTTGGAGCATTTCTTGGTAAAAACGCAAAAGGTAAATTTTTAGGAACCGGGGTTGGACAGAAATATTTAGAGAAAAAAGCAAATGTTGTAGGAAAATATTCAGAGAAAATAAGAAATAGTGCTTTTGGACAGTCAAAAATCGGTAAAAAACTATTATCTAATAAAAAATTAACTAACTGGCAAGAAGCAATTAAAAAGAAACAAGTTCGTCAAGGTAAAGGTGAGTATGTAACATCACAAAAATACTCTGAAAAAAGACAAGCTAAGACTAATAAAATATTTCAACAGGCATCACAAAAACTATCCAGCGATAATATTAAAGCAAAAGTTAGAGAAAAGTATAATGATTTTCAAAATACTAACAAAGGTATCTACGATAGATTTAAAGAACAGTTTGATAAAGGGATAGTTACTAAAAATACAGATGAAAAATTATTAACAAATAACCAATTACAATTAAATAATCTAAAAACAGATAATAAACCATTAATTGATAAACTAAATGCCTTACCTGCTAAATTTACAGAAACAACAAAAGAGGGTAATAATACACCAATTAATACCATTCAAAAAGAAACAATCATTAAAGAATCTAAAACCGATATTAAAGAAATTAAATCTGAAAAAATTAAAGAAACCGTTACAAATAACAAAGAAAGTATTAAAGAAACTGTTAATAAAGAACATATTAGTAATAACAATGTAATTAATACTGTTACAAACAATAATAGCACAGATAACACTAATAACAATACAGTTACACACGACATTAACAAAGTAACCAATTCAACACCTAACGATAATGTATCAGATACTAATAAAGTAGAAAAAATTAATGATAATAAAGATAATATTGAAAAACAGAATATCGATAAAGTAAAAGATAATAGCAACAACAATACTGATAATACAATCAAATCAGAACCTAATAAAGTTGAAGAAAAACCACAAGATGTAGTGAAAGATAATAAAAAAGAAGAAAACAAAAAACAAGATAATAATAAAACTACTGAACTAAATGAAAATAAAGTAAATAATACTAAAAAAACAGGTAAATCTAACGACGATAAATTTGGAACATTAATTATTCACTTCGAAAACATACCTAAAACAAGACAAGAAAATAAACCAGAAGAAAATAAATTAGAACAAAATAAACCAGAAGAAAATAAACCAGAAGAAAATAAAGCAGAAGAAAATAAAGCAGATTGAATAATTGATTTAGACAATACAACAAAAGATAATAAACCAGAAGTAGATAATATAGAGAACAATAAACCAGATTGAATAATTGATTTAGACAATACAACAGAAGAAAATTCTATAAATACTACAAACAATATTAAAAAATTAGAAGATGTTACTGTTGAAAATATAGATAATAAATCAGAACAAAACAATAATATATCTAATAACAATATCGAAATAGTTGTAGATAAAAATATTAAAGAAAAATCAGAATTAGATGATAAAATTAAAAAACCAAAAAATAGTAAAAAATCTAATAATACAAGCAAAATTAAAGATGATAAAATAGATAAAACTAAAATAGACAATAAAATTAATAATAGCGATAGTAAAAAAGTTAAAACTACTAAAACTGATAAAATTAAATTAGATGAAGATAAAAATAAATCACTAAAAACAACTAAACCAAAAAAAGTAGTTAAAAACAATACTGATAAAAAACCAAACTATGATTTAGGGATAAATTATTTAAACAACTCATTAAGCAAAGAAAAAACAAAACAATCATTAGAGATAAATAAAAAAACAAAAAACAATTATGATTTAAAACAATGAGTAAAAGATAATTTTAAAGATAAACCTAAAAAATAACATAAACAAATAATAAATCAAAAAAAATTAATTAAAAAGGAGACAAACAATGATATTAAGATGATATAAAAATGGAAATGAAAATGATTGTGAAAGATTTAAATCAGGTATTTATAGTGAAATAGTTAAATGATTAAAAGAAAAGAAAGTAATACCTTATAATTTTGAAGACTTTAATCAAAAACATATGGATAACATAATGAAATTACTTAGTGATTATGATTCCCCCAAAGGAGTTGATTATAGAGTAATTAAACCAGTAGAAGATGAGTTACATACAATAGAATTAATGATTGACAGAGATAAATTTGGGGAATTATTTTATTGTAAGACAGAAGTAACTAACATATGAAGTAACATTTCAGCCGAAATAGATGAATTAATGAATAATATATCAGATGAAACACTAAAAGAAAAATTAAAACCATTTCAAGATAAACTTAAAGAGGAATTATTTTATTGATTAGATTATTTTGAAAACAGAAGGCAACTTGGAAAATAGTTGTTTTTTTTATTACTTTAATTAGGAGATAATAGAAAATACTACCACTAATACTACCACTAATACTACCACTAAAACCTATTGTCTTATAATCTTAAAATATTATGAATTGTTTAAAAAAATTAAAACTCACAAAAACACAATGCTACGCATTCACAAAAACACCGTTATTTTCAACAGAAATTTTTTTCTGGTATATTTACACTCCCAAAGCAAAACCGTTTAAAATACGCAAAATATAAGCGTTACAGGGGGTGTTTTATATTAATAGTTATCTTGGAATTTATAATATTAGTATTTATAGGTATTTTATCAGTAAATTACAATAGATAAACATTATAAAATTAGCACCACAATCGATACTAAAACCTATCTGTGCGTTTATTGTAACTAATTATTAAATTTGTTGCGTTAGAATTATTAAATAAAAAAACTGAAACATATAATAATTTTTACACCATTTTATATTATACATTTTGTGCTTTTAAGTAATTATTAGATTTAAGCACATCGTAGTATTAATGTATGGTGTTTTTTTATACTATTTTTTTCAGTTAAACCAATATAACAAAATACTCGCAACTAAATATTTTCTCTAAATTAATACTGTAATAATATTAAAATATGTGTGTTTAAGTTAATTTGTATATTTCACACATTTTTATACTAATATATTATTTTTCGCACAAATTTTATCTATTTATGATATTAGTGGTGTATTTGTAATAAATTATTACATTTGCTGTTGTAAAAGATAAAAAAACACCATCGAAATAGTGCTTGTGGGTCCTTTATAATAATATTATACCAGAAAAAATTAAATTAAAACCCAAATTTGTTAATGATATAATTATAATTATAATTATAAGGAGATATATGAAAAAACTTACTGAAAATGAGTATTATTTAGAATTAATGAACTCAATAGATATCAATTTTAAAACTCTTGATATGGTTCTTGATGAATTTAATATATTATTAATATGAGATTTATTAAAAGTAATTTCTAAAAAAGCATATAATAAATATTTTTACTTGAAAGGTGATATTTATACACCAGAAGTATTAGGTATTCACTATACACAACCAATGGAAGAAACCAAATCACTATTATTAAATATTTTAAGTGAATTACCATATGAAGTAAATTATAAATTAGATGTAATAAGTGATATTATCCAATTAAAAATAATAATAAACAACTTTGATTTAATAATTAAATTTAACAATTATGAAAAAACCAAACACGTAAAATTATTAAGTCATACTAACGAACAAGGTGAAACATTAAAACTTTTTACAATTTCGGTTGAAGAATTGGCATATAATAGATTAATTAAAATTTTATTAAAAGATGAAATATATAAAAACATTTATGAATTCTTTAACTTGATAGATAATAATAAATTAGACTACATTTATATAAACAAACATTTTGATATTAAAAAATTATATATCTTAAAAAATAACTTAACTAAACACATTAAAGACGAAAAGTTTATTAAAGAATTTTATGATTATTATTTTAATTTAACTAACTTTCACTATCCCTATACTGATATAACCGTAAAACTTTTAATTGAAATTGAAAAAATATTAAGAAAATTTAAATACAAGGAAGTTTATTAATGGAATATAAAAACTATTTACAATCATTAAAAGATAAAATTCGTAATAAAAGTTATAAACATCCTAGAAATAAACTGATTAACTATTATCTATTATTAGAAATTTTAGAAATTATACAGAACTCTTATTATAAAAATATTTTTACGGGTAAATTTGTATTTTATGGTAGAATATATTTATTGAAAGAACTGTCGCTAATTAGCGGATTCCTTATTAATATTGCTTTTTAGATATGGTATGGGAAACAAAGGAGACTCACTGGTAGTGGGTTTTTTAAATCCTTATAATACATAATAATAGTAAATATAAAAATCTCTGATGACTAATAAACTAAAACCTACCGTGTAACTCTAACACTATGCATCAATCTAAAATAGCGTCTGTAACGCCTAGAAATTCGATATAATCAACAATAATGTAGTGGATGGTATTTTAATAGTTCCAAAAAATTCCGTTTAAAATAAGTGTGTTTTTGTGCATCTTTAAAAATTAATAAAAAATAGATGCCAGGCATCTAAAATATATCACAATTATACAAACTATTTAAAATATATCACTATTATCCAAATTATCTAAAATATATCACTGTCTTCATTAAAATAACTTAATTTTTGGTTCTCTATCTCTTTTGGACTTACTGCGTTATTTTCTACTAACCTATTTATTCTTTTATCTTCCACTAACCTATTTAAATTTTTATCTTCTAATAAATCATCTATTTTATCTAACGAAACGTCATTGTTTTTACTTTCAATTTTTTTAGTTCCTTGATTATTAATTAATTTATTTTGGTTAGAACCTTGGGATAAATAGTTTTGACTCATATCAATATTAATTATTTTTGAACTGTTATCACTATTATCGGTGTTATTAATTGTTGTGGTGTAAGTTTGAGTTAAATAATTAGAAATAATAGGTGCGTATTGTGAATATAAGTTATTATATAGCGAATTTTCTTTTCTTCTAATTAACGTTCAATCTCATAAATAATATAAAGTTATCATTACTACTTGAAACATTCAAAATCATATAGATAAATTTAACTTGCTAAATCGACTAACTATTATAATCCCGTAAAATACAATCATAATAAATAATAAATGTTGGATTTAAATAAGGCAAAATAGGTTAATATTTAATTTTCAACTATAAAACACAGGAAAATAAAGAATTTAGTAAAAAAACAAAAATTTATTACACTTCCTAAACTACCTGAATAAAAATTTATTTATATTCTAATTGATGTGAATCCACATAAATCTTGTATTTCTAAAAATATTTTTACTTGATTTTTTAATATAATTTCTAATTCAAACAAATCTAAAGTATTATTTTTAAAAAACTCATATAAATAATTACTAAATTCACTACTATCTAATTGTTTTTTATTACGATAATATTTATATTTTTTTACAAACTCTAATTCTTTACTATTGCTCATTGAAAATCCTTTGTAATAATTCTTGTAATTTATTTAATATTTCTTCTAATTTTAAATCACTTTTAATATTAATTTTATAAATATCTCATAATTTTTGTATATTATTTGAATTTTTAACTTTAAGAATTGTATTAATCATAGTATTTATATTAAAAACGGTTTGACGATGGTTAAAAACTAAATTAATTACTTGCTTTAAACTATTTATTTCTACATTATTTATTAAAAAATTAAAATCAAAGAAATCTTTAAACCTAGATGTATTAACTCCTAATTCATATAAAGAGTGTAATTTTTCAGCAAAAACAGTTTCTAAAGGAAATTCTTGTAATTTAAAAGGTTGTTTTTCTAATGTATTATAAACATTATTAACAATTTTTGGATAAATAACGTCTTTAATTGTAATATCAATATGAAAAAATGTTTCTATTTTATTTAAAGATGCTTTAAGGTATATTCTAATGCCACCATATAATTCTTGTTCTCTAATATTTTCTGTTTTTGGTAACACTTGGAATTTAATTTGTGAATTTGTTCTTATTATTTCTTTGATTTTGCTTTCGATTAAATTTATATCATTATTTAAACTTAAAAAATCAATATCTTTAGTTCATCTCTTATCTAACCCTAATCGGTTTAATAATAGCATCCCTCCTTTAACTACAAATTCTTTATTATATTTAGATTCCGCTACTAATTTTAAAAACTCTAACATAAAAAAGGTGTTTAATGCTGTATTTGGAGGTAATTTATATTTATTATTGATATGTTTCACTTTATTTTTTACAGAATCACTATAATTTTTTATTAATTTATTACTCATATTTACTTTCTTATTTTTATTTTAAATTCGCTAATTCTCTCATTTTCTCTCAAACACCTAAATAATTTAATATTGCTTTAATTTCATACTGAACTTTGAATTTTTTAGCATAATATAATAATCGTTTTATATTAGTAGGGTGGATAGGTTCTAATAGATAAGTTTTTCATGCTTTTAAATATATTTCTCTAATCATATTTTTTCTATCTTTATAAATATCTATTAAAGTCCTTTCCATATTGTAAATTTTTATAGGTAATCCTCACTGATTTTTTATTGTAACAACACCTAAATTTAAGAGTTTTTTATTTACATTGTAAATTTTGTATTCAGATTTAATACTTTTGTTTGAAGTGGTAAAATGATTAAGTCAAATATGATGGTCTGTTAAATTTCAGTAATATAAAGCATTTAAATGACTAACAATAACATTTTTGTGTTTGGATTGAAAAGTAAATTCTTCGTCTAAGTTAAAATAATCACAATGCACGTAAAAACCTTTTATTTTGTGTTTTTCTAATTTATTTTTTTTGTACAAATAATAAAGGTATCAAGTAGGAATATTATTATCTTTTAAAATTTTTGCACTAATTAATCCATTATATTTATTAATTAGTTTTGTAATTTGTTGTAAATGTTTCATAGTAGTCCTTAAATTTTTTGAATAATATTAAAAATCCAATTTGGTAATTTTTTAATTTTATCTGTAAAATGTACTTTATTCTTGTTTTTAAAATTTTTTAATATTTCTATATTTTCTTCACTTATATTAGGTCCTAGTGTTTTTATACTTTGTATAATTAAATTTTGATATAAATTAAAACCATTAATTAAATTATTGCTTGTTTTTTTGAAAACAATATCTCAATTTTTATATTTGTATTTTTTATAGTTTCAATTTGTTAAAAATAAACAAACATTTGGTACTTGAGTTGAAATACCTGTCATATTCAATGCAGTATTTCCTGTAGGAGTTAAAATAAAATCATACTTTTTTGCAATTTTTTCTGCCAGTTCTATAGGAGAAGGCAAAGAATATTCATCTAATAGTCTTATATAATTTGGATAAACAAAAAAACCTCTCATTAAGTGTTGAATTTTACCTTTGTTTTTTAATCGTAACAAAGCAGATTTTATTGTATTTACAGAAGCTAAATTTAGAAAATCAGAAACAGTAAATATTTGTCCCCTATTTTTATACATTATTTCTTCTATTTGTTTACTTATCATATTTTTCCTTTATTTCTTTATTTTGCACTAAATAACATAAACTTTTTGGTGAATTTATACAAAATTATTATATCACAATCTTACATTTTTGCACCAAATAATATATACTTTTTGGTGCATTTTTATAATGAATATTTATATATTTTTTATGATTAATAAAGGAAAAATAAAGAATTTAGTAAAAAAACACAAACAAGTTTGTTTGTGTTTGTAATTTATCTTTATTATTTTTTGTTTAATGCATATTGAACTAATGTTTTAACCATTACACCCATAGGTTTTTCACCTGTTTCTGCTGTTCCAGCAATGTCTAAATGAGCAAAATATTTTCCTTCTGCAAATTCTTTTAAGAACATAGCAGCAGAAATAGAACCACCATTTCCAGTTAAGTCAGTATTTTTTAAATCTGCTACTGTTGAACCTTTAATAAATTTAGCAAAATCATCGTGTAAAGGCATTCTTCAAATTAATTCGTTTTGTTGTTTTGCAGCTTCATCTAATTTATTTCATAAGCAATCACAAGTTGAGAATGTTCCTGTGAATGTATGTCCAAGAGCAACTAAAATAGCACCTGTTAATGTAGCTACTGTAATAACTGCTGTTGCTTTTAAATTTCTAATAGCATATGTCATTCCATCAGCAAGAACTAATCTTCCTTCTGCATCTGTGTTATTGATTTCAACTGTTTTTCCATTCATTGAAGTTCAAACTGCATCTGGTAAATTAGCATCACCATTTACTCTGTTGTCAGTAATTGCTAATACCGCAGCAACGTTTGCTTTAGGATTTAATTGTGCTATCGCATTTAAGGCAGAAGCCACTATTGCTGCTCCTGACATATCATATTTCATTCCAAGCATACTTCTTCCGGTTTTAATGTTGTAACCACCAGAGTCAAAAGTAATACCTTTCCCAACAAATGCAACTTTTTCTTCTGAATCAGGATTTCCATTGTATTCAATAGCAACTAATCTTGGTTCATACATAGAACCTTTATTTACTGATAATAAAAGTCCCATTCCAAGTTTTTCAATTTCTTTTTTGTTTAATACAGTTACTTTTAAGTTTTTAAATTGTGAAACTTGTTCTTTAACTTTTTCAGCTAATCATTCTGAGTTACAAATGTTTGGAGGAGTTGCTTGTAAATTTCTTGCAAAATTTACTGATTCAACTAACACTTTTGTTTTTTTAAGTTCAGCATCTAAAGAACTTAGATTACTTACTAAAACATATAAATCATGTTTTTCTTCTTTTTTGTTTGTTTTTACGTTGTAAATATTTGCATTTACAAATTCATATTTTTCTAGTAATCTTGTTGCTAGTGTTGTTAATGAAACTTCTTCATTTACAAAACTTTCAAGTTTGACTTCATAAACTCTTGATAATGAAACAAGTTTATCTAATAAAGTATCTAAATCACTTAATTTAAACTCTGATTTATCTCCTAAAAACATTACAGCTTTTTTCTCTGTAATAAATTCAGTTAAAGCGAATTTTTTTTCAATAACATTTGAATCAAACTTTTCACCTTTGAATACAGCTTCAAGTGAAAAGTTAGAATTTGTTAATTTTTCTATAAATTTAATCATTTTTCTCCTATTCTTATAATAAATATATTTTAAACTTTTTTTTAAATTTTTATCTTTTTTTATTAAAAAAGCACAAACATCTTGTTAAATGTTTATGCTTGAAGTTTTTTCAACAATTTTATTCTAAATATAAAACCGAAAAAAGGTTTTAAAATTACTAAATAAGAAAGTATTGAACAGAATAAGAAAATGAAAAAGACAAAAATATTTGATAGAAAAATAATTAAAATTAAAGAACTAATTCAAGCTGTAAAAAATAGCAATTTTAAACCAATTAAAAAGAAAATCTCTTTATTTATGTATTTATATAAAGCATTATTATTTAGATCATTTTGCTCTTGATTTTTAATTATATTTTTTATATAAACTAGTAAGAACATTAATTTAAATTTGTAAAAATGCTTTTTATATCAGTTAAAAATTATATTTTCAACTAAATTATTAGATATATTTATATTTTGTTTTTCAGTTAATTTTATTTTATTATTTGTTTCATTTTTAATCATAAATTGAAAATGCTTTAAACAAGAAAAATCATCTATATGGTTTTTTCTAAATACAAAGGAAATTAACTCTTTTTGATCCTTTATTTGAAATAAACTATAATCTATTTTTCCTTTTGTATTGTACTCTTTATGAGAATATTTTTTACATTCTTTAAAAGCAAGAAATACTCATAAAGGATGAAGTAAAATATAAATAATAATTCCGCTAGTAGCAACTAAAAATTTTAAATAGAAACTTGTTTCTGGATTATTATTTCACTCTTGAAGTAAAAATACAGAGCACATCAAAAATACAAATAAAAACACGAAACTTATAAACAAAGGAAAAAACAGAATAAAATAAATTTTTCTTTTTATATCAATTTCTAAATCACTATCATTTAGATTCAAAAAGACTATGTTTTTAAATAATCACATAAAAACATAAGAACCAAAAAAAGGAAATAAATATATTTCTTTTGAGGTAGTGTAAGATATTTTGTGTAAATTTCTCTTGCTTACTTTTTAGTAAGAGATT